>CAJCDH010000035.1 GCA_903961095.1 uncultured Burkholderiales bacterium
CCTCGCCCTATGACGTGCGTTTGGCGCAAGAACGCTTTCCCAAGATTCACTTTCATCCGCTGCGTGAACATGCGGGATTGGCGTTGGGGTCGGCGGGCTAACAACTCACATTGGCTTGCAATTAGGCAATAAATGTTGACTCTATTCGTATATTTTCATAATATACATGTATGCTCAACCTCGATCTCATCGTCGGGTTTGAGTGGGACCAAGGTAATTCAGAAAAGAGCGATCAAAAACATGATGTGCTTCCCTCCGAATCTGAGGAAATTTTCTTCAACGACCCCCTCCTACTCAATCACGATGCCAAACACAGCCAATTTGAACCCAGATTCTTGGCTTTAGGCATTACCCACGAAAGGCGCTTGTTGACCGTTGTCTTTACATTGCGTGAAAACAATACCCTCATTCGAATCATTTCTGCCAGAGATCAACATCGAAAAGAAAGGCTTGTTTATGCCAAAGCAAACTAAGCTTCAAAGCAGTACTCAACACAGCTTGAAGGCTATTCCTAAATTTAAAAGTGAAGCCGCTGAAAGAAAGTTTTGGGAAGATTCGGCCAATGACGCCACTGAGTATTTCGATGCATCAAAAATGCAAATCGCGAAATTCACCAACCTCAAGCCATCCACCACCAGTATTTCATTGCGCTTGTCTGACAGCTTATTGGATGGCATTCGACGTCAAGCCAATAAGTTGGATGTGCCTTATCAATCCCTCATGAAGGTTTGGCTTACAGAAAAACTAGGCGAAGCCTCCAAGAGAACATAAATTGCAGCCCCTCTCCACTTGGCCCCGCACCGCACGCCAAAAAATAGTAGGCGTCTTCACCGACATTGACGACACCCTTACCACCGACGGCGCCATCACGCCTGATGCCCTTCAAGCCCTGCACAATTTAAAAGCCGCAGGCCTCATGGTCATCCCAATTACTGGCAGACCCGTAGGATGGAGCATGCCATTTGCACTGAAATGGCCAGTGGATGCCATGGTCGCAGAGAACGGCGCAGTGGCCTTGCTACACAACGCACAAACGAACCAAGTTAGCAAAATCTACCAACAAGACCAAGCTATACGCAATCACAACTTTGAGCAAATGCAACGCATTGCGCGGAAGGTGCTGGAAGAAATCCCAAGCACCGTGATGTCCCAAGATTCAGCAGGACGCGAAACAGATATCGCGTTTGACCACAGCGAATTCCATCACCTCTCAACACAACAAATTCAACAAGTGGTGACGTTGCTTCAACAAGAAGGCATGACCGCCACAGTTAGCAGCATCCACATCAACGCCTGGTTTGGCGACCATAACAAATGGCATGGCGCGCAGTGGATTCTTAAAGAACTGACAGGCAGAGATTTAGCGCAAGAGCTAGATCAGTGGGTCTATGTGGGCGACTCCACCAACGACCAAGTGATGTTTGAACATTTCACACACAGTGTGGGTGTGGCCAACATCAAGCGCTTTGAAAACGAGCTTCAACATTTGCCCAAATACATAGCAAGCAAAGAGCGCGGCGCTGGTTTTGCAGAAGTTGCCAAAGCTCTGCAGCAGCTTTCAAATTAAATGGGTGTTATTGGGTGTTTTATTGGTTGGCAGAAACCACAAAACTTCTCAACCACTCATCAATTGGGTCTTTGGTGAAATGGCGCTTCTCCAGCATACCTATCATTTCTGAGTAAATTTGCGATGGCGAACGCTTCAGTTTATATCCATTGATCCGTAAAAAAACATCTGTCGCTGCAAAGGCAATTCTCTTATTACCATCTACAAATGGGTGATTGATGGCTAAGCTTTCCATCAACGCTGCGGCTTGTTCTATGGTGTCTTTGTAGTACCCAGTCTGCGGCCTGTAAAGCGCCGCCTCCAATGCACCTGGGTCTCTAACACCCGACAAGCCCCCATACTTTTGTATCAGCATGAAGTGCATGCCCAACACGTCGGCCGTTGTTAAAAAATCAGTCGCCACAAATTACTTTGCCAAGTCTTTGTAAAGTGCATCAAACTCATCCAGGCTTGATGCAAATGCCGACATGACATGCTGGCGAGGTCGATCCCTTTGCTGGCGCTCCAAATAATCGCGCATGGCATCGTCCAATACAGCTTGAAACTGCCTGCCTTGAGAAGCGGCCAACTGACGCAATGCTGCCAGTACATCCGGAGAAGCTTGGGAAGAAAATTTTTCTCGAGAAAGCGTGTTCATTTGCAAATCATCATGAAATATCTTGATTTATCATGATAGATCAAGATTAAATAAATTGTCAACGACAATGGCTAGAAACTTTAATCACTCCCCCACATCCCCACCCAAACTCCTCAACACCCCCGCCCAAAACGCTGCCCTGTACCTATAAGGCTGCATATCCTGTTGCCCACTGGGCTTTGTATTCACTGACGTCAGCACAATCACAATTTGGTTGGCCGGTTGAATGAGCATGCTCTGCCCATGAATGCCCTGCAGCGCAAAGGTGCGCGTTTTATTAGGCTGCAACCACACCTGATAGCCATACCCAAAATAGGGCGTGGCCACCCGCGGCTTAAAACCTGCGGGCTGCCTAGCCACATCGGTAGCGTCCAACACAAACTCACGCGGAATCACTTCAACGCCAGCGCCAGCACCACCGCCATCCCCTGCCCTAACACCATCATTGGCCAACAACATGCCAAACCGCCCGTAGTCCCGCAACGAAGCATTCAAGCTGCCCGCCACACCTTCCGCGCCATCGGTGGTAGAGGCATGCCAATGCGCACGGTCTTGCGCGCCCATGGGTTGCCACAACCACTCTTCTGTTAATGAGCTAACAGACTTTCCAGTTGCGCGCCTTAACAC
>CAJCDH010000036.1 GCA_903961095.1 uncultured Burkholderiales bacterium
AGACAGCAGGAACTTGCAAGTGTCGTTGTTGATACGGCAGGAGCAATTTCTAGGCACCTTGGATATGTAGAAAACACGAAATCATGAATGAATGTTCTGCAGACGTTTTAGCTATGCAGATAGTTTTTTTTGCTGGGCGGATTCAAGTACGAGGTGCAACAAAGATGAACCCGGTGATGGGTGGCTGAGGATGTCAAGGCATCATGGCCACTCAAACCGCCAAGTCCAAGTTGCCAGATGTACAAACACCTCAGCCGAGAAGAACGATACCAAATTCACAGCCTCTTGAAAGCCAAACAGACCATCAGCGAAATCGCCCGATTACTGGGCAGGAGCCGCAGCACCATCAGCCGCGAACTCAGCCGTGGGCATGGCCAGCGTGGGTATCGCGCCGAACAAGCCTGCGCCAAAGCGTCTGAGCGGGGACAGCGCAGCCGTAATGCCCGCCGTGTAGATTCCAAGGTCTGGGCCGATGTCGATTTCTATCTGGGCATTCAATGGAGCCCCGAGCAGATTGCAGGCAAGGTGGCTGTCAGCCATGAGAGCGTTTATTTGCATGTGTATGCGAACAAAGCTGCCGGTGGTGATTTACACACGCACCTGCGCAGCCAAAAGCCCCGGCGAAAACGCCACCTGTGCGGACGCGACAGACGCGGGCAAATCCCCAACCGCCGCCCGATCAGCGAGAGACCAAGCCACATTGAAGATCGCAAGCAAGTGGGCCACTGGGAAGGTGACACTGTCATTGGCGCGGCTCACAAACAAGCCATCGTGACACTGGTGGAGCGTAAAAGCGGCTTTGCATTGTTGGCCAAAGTGCCCAACAAGTCAGCTGATTTGGTGGGCCGGGCCATTGAAGCCAAACTCAAGCCCTTGTGCTCACGGGTGAAGACTTTGACAGTGGATAACGGCAAGGAGTTTGCGGAGCACCAGGCCATCGACCAAGCCCTTGGCATCCAGACCTACTTTGCCGATCCGTATTGCAGCTGGCAGCGCGGCAGCAACGAAAACTTCAATGGACTATTGCGCCAATACATTCCCAAGAAGCGGCGCATGGAAACTGTCACCGATGAGGAGTTGACTATGATCGAAAACAGATTGAATCACCGCCCCAGAAAGCGGCTGGGATTCAAGACACCCCACGAGGTGTTTCACGCCTCGTTAAACCGTGTTGCAGTTCGTACTTGAATCCGCCCTGTGTAGAACACGCCAGCAACCCTTAATTTGCCTATTTCTTCCATGGTTTACTTCTCTATTTCTTTTTGAAATGGGTGCTAGAACCATCAGCATTTCTTAGCAGCAGCCAGTATTTACTGGGTATCAATTGGCTGTCCAAACCCACCACTGATGTTCACTGCAGTCTGCTTGGCTGATTAGCCATGCAACGCTTCAATACCTCGGGTTGAAGGTTCACAACCAACGACCCGATACCCATCGCCAATATAGGCACCACATTCGCAATCTCTCACATCGCTTCTACTCAGGCTCGAGAGTTCTTTTTTGTGTCTGATCTTTTATAAACCACCGTCCTGCCGTCAAGTTGCTCTCGGCATCTCAATTGAAAAGATTAGGGAAAACCCTCTTATTTAAAAATTTAAGGCAGCTTTAAACTCCAGATCATTCCGAAATTACATTCCGGAATACGGACAAATATTCCAGTAAATTTTAAACATGGAGTTTCCCTTGACTAGTTCTCTTTCCTTCGCGCGTCAGCACCTCACAGGCGTATTGCCTCCTCTCACCATGCCTTTTGACAAAAACGGCGAACTGGTCAAGGGTGGTCTTCAACCCCAGATCGATTTCATCATCAGGAGCGGTGCAAATGGTGTG
>CAJCDH010000037.1 GCA_903961095.1 uncultured Burkholderiales bacterium
AACAAGCTAGGAATGATCATCTCCTTAATGGCAGCAGTGGTCAGCATGTCAACAGCGCGGCCGTATTCTGGCTTGGCGGTGCCTTCCATGATGCCCTTGATTTCGCTGAACTGACGGCGAACTTCCACCACCACAGCCCCCGCAGCGCGGCCAACCGCTTCCATGGCCATAGCGCCAAATAAGTAGGGTATCAAGCCGCCAATGAACAAGCCCACAATGACCATGGGGTCGGACAAGTCAAAGGAAATGGCTTTGCCATAAGTTTCAAGTTTGTGGGTGTAGTCGGCAAACAAAACCAAGGAAGCCAAACCTGCAGAGCCAATGGCATAGCCTTTGGTCACGGCTTTGGTGGTGTTACCCACAGCATCCAGCGGGTCGGTAATGTCACGCACACTGCTTGGCAGCTCTGCCATTTCAGCAATACCGCCTGCGTTGTCGGTGATGGGGCCGTAGGCGTCCAAAGCAACCACAATGCCCGCCATCGATAGCATGGACATGGCCGCCACGGCAATGCCGTACAAGCCAGCCAATTTATAGGACGCCAAAATCGCTATACACACAAAAATCACGGGCCAAGCTGTGGAGCGCATAGAAACGCCCAAGCCGGCAATGATGTTGGTACCGTGGCCCGTTGTAGAAGCTTGCGCAATGTGTTGCACGGGGCTGTATTGGGTACCGGTGTAAAACTCAGTAATCCAAACCAGTGCAGCCGTTAAGACCAAACCTACAGCGCAAGCGCCGAAAAGCTTCATTTGGCTACCTGTGGCCGAAATGGCATTGTCGGGCATGATCCACATCGTGACGAAATAGAAAGCAACCAAGGACAAGCCGCCAGCAATGGCCAAACCTTTGTACAAGGCGGGCATCACGTTGACCATGCCGGGTGTTGCTTTGACAAAGAAGCAGCCAATGATGGAAGCAATGATAGACACAGCACCCAAGGCAAGGGGGTACATGACCGCATTGCCAGGCGCACCAGCGATGAGCAGCGAGCCCAACACCATGGTGGCAATCAAGGTGACCGCATAGGTTTCAAACAAGTCGGCGGCCATACCTGCACAGTCGCCCACGTTATCGCCCACGTTGTCGGCAATCACGGCGGGGTTGCGAGGGTCGTCCTCTGGAATACCGGCTTCAACCTTACCGACCAAGTCGGCTCCCACGTCTGCACCTTTGGTGAAGATGCCACCGCCCAAACGGGCGAAGATGGAAATAAGCGAAGAGCCAAATGCAAAGCCAATGAGGGGATTCAAGATGACGGACAGCTTGACATCGGGGGTGAGGTTGCCATTGCCAGCCAAGAACCAGTAAAAGCCCGTGACACCCAATAGACCCAAACCCACCACCAGCATGCCAGTGATGGCACCGCCACGGAAGGCAACGTCGAGGGCAGGGCCAATGCCCTTGGTAGCCGCTTGCGCGGTGCGCACATTGGCTCGAACGGATATGTTCATGCCAATGAAGCCGCATGCGCCAGATAAAACGGCGCCAATGACGAAGCCAATGGCTGTTAAGCCGTCTAAGAAGACGCCCATGAGGATGGCCAAAACGATGCCCACGATGGCAATGGTTTTGTATTGCCTGGCCAAATAAGCTGCTGCACCTGCTTGAATGGCGGCTGCAATTTCTTGCATCCGATCATTGCCCGGGTCTTGAGCCAAAATCCAACCGCGTGCCCAAACGCCATAAATTACGGCGATCAGTCCGCAAACGAGCGCCAAAATCAACGCTGAATTGCCTGTCATAAATCAATCTCCTAAGTTGTTACCGCTGAAAGGAGGTGCAACGCTTGAGGAACACCTCCAGACGTTGCTTCCTCGCTCCCATTAGGAGTCGATTGGCCAACTAAAGCATTAAAAGGGCAATGCGAGGAAGAAGCAAGCCTTGTGAAAGTAAAATGGGGGTTAATCCTAGGCTTCTTAGGTTTATTTCAACTTTTTAAAATTCCAGAAAATGTCTTTAGATAACGTCACCCCCGGTAGCAAAGTTCCCGAAGAATTCAACGTCATCATCGAAATTCCGATGAATGCCGACCCTGTGAAATACGAAGTGGACAAGGCAACTGGGGCCATTTTTGTCGACCGCTTCATGAGCACGTCGATGCATTACCCCACCAACTATGGCTACGTGCCCAAAACCATCAGTGGTGATGGCGACCCTGTTGACGTGCTCGTCATTACCCCAGTACCGCTCATTCCGGGTGTGGTCGTTCCCTGCCGCGCCATTGGTATTTTGAAAATGCAAGACGAAGCAGGCGAAGACGGCAAAGTGCTGGCCGTTCCGACCGACAAAATTTTGTCCATTTACACCCAATGGCAAAAGCCTGAAGACTTGAATCCGCTGCGCTTGAAAACCATTGCGCACTTCTTTGAGCACTACAAAGATTTGGAAGTAGGCAAGTGGGTCAAAATTATTGGCT
>CAJCDH010000038.1 GCA_903961095.1 uncultured Burkholderiales bacterium
AAGCGTTTGCGCGAACTCAGTTTCTTGAACAACGGTGTGCGCATTCGTTTGAAAGACGAGCGCACTGGCAAAGAAGACGACTTCTCTGGCGCTGGTGGTGTCAAAGGTTTTGTCGACTTCATCAACGCCAACAAAAAAGTTTTGCACCCCAATGCCTTCATTGCATTGGGCGAGCGCCCTGCCGATTCCTATGGCGGCATTCCTGGCACCAGCATTGGTGTCGAAGTGGCCATGCAGTGGAACGATGGCTACAACGAAAACGTTTTGTGCTTCACCAACAACATTCCACAGCGCGATGGCGGTACCCACCTCACTGGTTTGCGCGCCGCCATGACGCGTGTCATTGGCAAGTACATTGAGAAAAACGAAATTGCCAAAAAACAAAAAGTGGAAGTCAGTGGCGACGACATGCGCGAAGGCTTGTGCTGCGTCTTGAGCGTCAAAGTGCCTGAGCCCAAGTTCTCAAGCCAGACCAAAGATAAATTGGTATCTAGCGAAGTGCGCGCTCCTGTGGAAGACATCGTGGCCAAAGCGCTTGGTGACTTTTTGGAAGAACGCCCCAACGACGCCAAAATTTTGTGCGGCAAAATTGTGGAAGCTGCGCGCGCGCGTGAAGCCGCTCGCAAAGCGCGCGAAATGACACGACGCAAAGGTGTTCTCGACGGCATGGGCTTGCCCGGCAAGTTGGCCGATTGCCAAGAAAAAGATCCAGCGCTTTGCGAAATCTACATCGTCGAGGGCGACTCCGCCGGTGGCTCTGCCAAGCAGGGCCGCGACCGTAAATTCCAAGCCATTCTGCCGTTGCGCGGCAAGATCTTGAACGTTGAAAAAGCACGCTACGAAAAATTGCTCACCAGCACTGAAATCGTCACGCTTATCACGGCGCTTGGCACCGGCATCGGCAAAGTCACCGCAGACTCTGGCAAGAGCGGCACCGACGACTTCAACGTCGACAAATTGCGCTACCACCGCATCATCATCATGACCGACGCCGACGTCGACGGCGCGCACATTCGCACTTTGCTGCTCACCTTCTTCTATCGTCAAATGCCCGACTTGGTTGAGCGCGGCCACATCTACATTGCTCAGCCGCCACTTTACAAAGTGAAGGCCGGCAAAGAAGAGCTGTATTTGAAAGATGCGCCCGCACTCGACAGTTTCTTGTTGCGAATCGCTTTGAAAGACGCCAGCATTGCAACTGGCGGTGCTTCTCCGCAAGTCCTCAGCGGCGACACACTCGAGTCCTTGGCGCGCAAGCACCAAGTAGCCGAAGCAGTCATTCAGCGTTTGTCCAACTTCATGGACGCAGAAGCATTGCGCGCCATTGCCGACGGCGTGTCCCTCAACCTGGACAACTTAGATCTGGCGGCTGAATGCGCCCCCGCTTTGCAAGCCAAATTGCGCGAACTCAACACCACCGGCATTCCAGCCGAAGTGAGCGCTGAGTTTGACGTTCGCACCGACAAGCCATTGCTTCGCATCAGCCGCCGGCATCACGGCAACATCAAGAGCAGCGTCATTACGCAAGATTTCGTACACGGTGCCGACTACGGTGCATTGGCCGAAGCCGCCAACACCTTCCGCGGTTTGCTCGGTGAAGGCGCCAAAGTCATGCGCGGTGAGGGCGAGAGACAAAAAGAAGAAAAGACCAACGACTTCCGCCAAGCCATGCATTGGCTCATCGGCGAAGCCGAGCGCACCACCAGCCGTCAGCGTTACAAAGGCTTGGGCGAGATGAACCCCGCTCAGTTGTGGGAAACCACCATGGACCCCACCGTGCGCCGTTTGCTGCGTGTGCAAATTGACGACGCCATTGAAGCCGATCGCGTGTTCACCATGCTGATGGGCGACGAGGTCGAGCCACGTCGTCACTTCATCGAGAGCAACGCATTGCGCGCGGGCAACATCGACATTTGATGCCTTGAATCAATCAGCGATCGTGCGCTGACCCGCCGTCATGGCGCTTCCCATCGAAGCGGCCATGATCAGGCCGATGGCACCCAATTGTTGTGTGCTGAGTTGTTCTGAAAGAACCAGCCAACCCGCCAATGCACCGACGGCGGGCTCTAGACTGAGCAAGATGCTGAAGGTTTGTTTGGGCAAGTGCTTGAGTGAATACATTTCCAAGCTGTACGGAATAGCACTCGACAGCAAGGCAATGCCTAAGCCAGCCAACATCCACTC
>CAJCDH010000039.1 GCA_903961095.1 uncultured Burkholderiales bacterium
CAGGGCTGAGTTGGACGGCCCAAGATTTTTTGACCGTCACTTTGGCATTGATATCAGCCAATGCCGTTGGCTTGGGCTTATCTGGTGTGCTAGAACAAGCCACCAATCCCAACAGCAAAACGCATGCGCATGCGTAAGCTAGGCGTTGCACCCATTGGCCTTTCAACCCGACTGTGAGGTTCACTGATTTCATTGTGGTGCGCCTTTCAGCGGCTCTGGGTTCACACCCAATGCATTTAATTTGGCAGCAACCAATCGTCTGTAGTCGGCATTGTCTTCCAACTGACGCCAAGCATCGCTGTAAGCTTTGATGGCTTCTTGTGGCTTATTTTGAGCCGAATGGATATCCCCCTGCACATCGGCAGCCAAACCAGCAAAAGCGGGGTCGAATGGCTTCGCAAGGGTTTTAAGGGCCTCATCGAAAGCTTTATTTTGGGCTTGCAAATTGGCTAAGCGCAAACGCGCCAATTGGGCACTTCCTTGATCAGACGCACTCTCACTGGCCCATTGAAGTGCGGCGGTTGCGGCGTCTGATTTATCAGCCATCTGAAAAGACTTGGCAGCCAGCAACGCCGATTGCGCTGCGAAAGTGGTACCCGGAAAACGATCTTTCATGTCATTCCAAGCGCGCTCCAATTTGGCGGCATCGCCAGCTGCAGCTGATTTTTCAACTTCATCAAACAGCGCTGAGGCCTTTGAAGACTGTTGTTTTTGCCAATACTGGTAACCATTCCATGCGACATAAGAACCCATGACCACAATTAAAAGCCAGGTGATGGCGTTGCCGTACTTTTTCCAAAAGTGCTTGAGTTCGTCAAGTTGCTCTTGTTCTTCGAGATCGAGATGTTTTGCCATATTTAACTTTTTATCAAGAGGAGGATTGTAGGCTCTGTGCCCATGACTCCAAGTTATCAAGAGATTCAGATCTTTGTGCACCACCGCCGTCTCTTAAAGACTTCACTGACACCGTGTTTTGCGAGAGCTCATCCGCACCAAAAATAAGGGCATAGGCAGCGCCGCTGCCGTCTGCTTTTTTGAACTGGCTCTTCATGCTACCCACACCCTCACCAGAGCCTGCATGCATTTGAACCTTGACGCCCAAAGATCGCAAAGACCGTAGGTATTTCAAGACAAGTGGCAGGCTGCTTGCATCGGGCACGATGGCATAGGCATCGGGCACTGCGTCTGTGGGTAAGCCGCCCTGCTCTTCCAATAATGCCAAGACACGTTCAATGCCAAGAGCCCATCCGACTGCAGGTGCTGGTTTGCCGCCCACTTGTTCAATCAAATAGTCGTATCGCCCCCCCCCACAAACAGTACCTTGTGAGCCCAACTGATCGGTGATGAACTCAAACACAGTGAGGTTGTAGTAATCCATGCCACGCACCAAGCGGGGATTCAGAGAGTATGGAACGTCATTGGCATCGAGAATTTGACGCAAGGCATTGAAATGCGCGAGCGAGGCCTCACCCAAAAAATCCATCAGTTTGGGTGCTGATTCAACCACCTCTTTCATGGCAGGATTTTTGGTGTCTAAAATTCTGAGCGGGTTGGTGTAGAGACGGCGTTTGGCATCTTCATCGAGTATTTCAGAGTACTTTTCAAAATGAGCAATGAGAGATACACGGTGCGCCAATCTTTCTGGAGGCTGCCCCAAGCTATTGAGCTCCAAACGAACATCTTTTAAACCAATGACTTTCCATAAATCGTGCGCTAGCAAAATAACTTCGGCATCAATTTCAGGACCTTGAAAACCCAGTACCTCCGCGCCAATTTGGTGAAACTGGCGATAGCGTCCTCTTTGTGGGCGCTCGTGTCTGAACATGGGGCCCATGTAGTAAAGGCGTTTGCCGCCTTCGTAGAGCATGTTGTGCTCAACCACAGCACGAACAACACCCGCTGTGCTTTCGGGACGCAATGTCAGGGCTTCACCGTTCAACCGATCTTCGAAGGAGTACATTTCTTTTTCTACGATGTCTGTAACCTCCCCTAGACCACGTACAAACAAAGCGGTAGGCTCAACGATAGGAGTCCGAATATTGCGATAAGCATATTGAGCCATTAAGGACCGAACCATGCTTTCAAGCCACTCCCATTGAGCGGATTGACCAGGCAACACATCGTTCATGCCCTTGACGGCTGAAAGCTTTTTAAACGCACTCACTTTAGAAGAAGAATCTTTGGATTGATTGTCAGACATAAAAAATCAAATGCTGGCTTTTGAAGCTTCGCCAAATCGCTGGTCGATGTATTGCTCAACCAGGGCTTGAAACTCATGAGCAATGTTGTCGCCACGCAAGGTTAGTTTTTTCTCACCATCGATAAAGACGGGGGCAGCAGGGGCTTCGCCTGTTCCAGGCAAGCTGATACCGATGTCGGCATGCTTGCTTTCGCCCGGGCCATTCACGATGCAGCCCATCACTGCTAATTTTAAATTCTCAACGCCGGGATAACGACTGCGCCAAACTGGCATTTGGGCGCGCAAGAAATCATCAATTTGTTTGGCCAACTCTTGAAACGTGCTGCTGGTGGTACGACCACATCCTGGGCACGCCGTGACACTTGGCACAAAGATGCGAAGACCCAATGACTGCAGAATTTCAGAGGCAATCACGACCTCTTGAGTGCGTGATTCCCCAGGTTGAGGCGTGAGCGAGACACGAATGGTGTCGCCAATCCCCTCTTGCAGCAAGATTGACAATGCGGTGCTTGAGGCCACAGTCCCCTTGGTGCCCATACCCGCCTCAGTCAGACCCAAATGCAGTGGGTAGTCAGTGCGTTTGCCCAATTCGCGGTAGACGGCAATCAGGTCTTGAACACCAGAAACCTTGCACGACAACATAATTTGAGCGCGCGCCATGCCCATTTCGTGCGCTTTATCGGCCGAAGTGATGGCCGATGTAATGAGCGCCTCGTACATCACTTGACGCGACTCCCAAGGCGTTTGGCGTTGGCTATTTTGGTCCATGAGTTCGGCCAGCAACTCTTGGTCGAGGCTGCCCCAATTCACACCAATGCGAACCGGCTTGTTCCATCGCATGGCCGCCTCGATCATTTGTCCAAATTGAATATCGTGCTTTTCACCCTTACCGACATTGCCTGGGTTGATGCGGTATTTGGACAGCGCTTCTGCACATGCCGGATGGTCACTTAGCAAGCGGTGGCCGTTGTAATGAAAGTCACCAATGAGGGGCACATCAATCCCCATTTTGTCAAGCTGATCGCGAATGTGCGGGACGGCTTCAGCGGCCTCTGGCGTATTGACCGTGATGCGAACCAATTCTGAGCCAGCCAACGCAAGTTCTTTAACTTGAATGGCTGTGCCAATGACATCGACAGTGTCGGTGTTGGTCATGGATTGCACCCGAACCGGCGCTTGCCCGCCAACGGTGACAACACGACTTCCCCAAACCACTTGGGATTGGAGGCTTCTTCTTGATAACGGCACTGCAGCTGGAATTGCTTGGCTGATGACTGTAGATTGCATTGTTTGGGACCCTCTCAATTAGACGAAAGTGAATCTGTGGATTTATTGCGCGGTGTGCTGTTTGGTACTGGAATTGCACTTTCAAAAACCATGGCTTTGGGAAGCTCAGATTGCGAAGCATCTGACGCGACCGGTTCTTGGACTGGTGGGGGCATGGTCGGAATGACTTCTGTCACGGCGGGTTCAGACTGAAACTTCAGAATATTGAATTCCCATGCGGCTGTGTAGCCGAAGAGCAAGATGCCTAAGGCCAAAATAAGAAGCCAAAATTTGAACCCACCAAAGGCAAGGCCTGTTGATGTCATGTTCCTTCGCTTCAATTTGTAGGGGGCCTCATTGTCTGAATCGATCAAATTCAGGGGCTTCAAGCCATTGGTCATTTGAGGCATGAGGGCTAAAACAGGTGCTGCATCGATATTTAAAATTCTGCAAACTTTGGCAGCCAAAGCGCGTGCAAAAACGGGCTCAAGCAGTAGTTCAAACTGATCGGCCTCAAGCGCTTCGAGTTGTTTGATACTGACTTTGAGATTGGCTGAAAGGACTGCCAAATGGATGCCAGACTTTTGCCGGGCAGCCTTCAACATGCCCCCAGCGGAAGCCGGCAATATGGACATAGACACTTCTTGAACAGACTCATTCATGCGTGAACCTGTCTTGAATGGCATGCCATTGCACGGAATTTGAATAACGAAGTCCTAACATCTTGCCCCAATGGTTCTTTTTAACTGCCTGATTCTGTCGTTCAGCAAGCTGAAATGCGACCCACACCGATTGTGCACTCACAGAGGGGGAATCATTCAAAAATTCGAGTATTTTCTCAGCTTCTGACAACTTTCCCAACTGAATTTTGAGCTCAACAAGTTCCAAGACGTCAGAAATTAAGCCAGGCAACTGCTCAAAAGCTTCCGTCATCCTCAAATTTGCGGCCTCCAATTGATTGTTTTGCTTCAAACATTGACCCCAGATCCAGTTGATTTGGCCACTTACTGGGCCAACTGCATAAGCACTTGCCAATGCAAAAGTCAGAACGGCCCTCTCAAACAAACCGATTTGACATTCAAAAATGCCATGCTGAAAGAGAATTTGGGGATCGAAAGGGCTTGCTGTCAGGGCTTGAGAAAAATACTTTTGAGCCAGATCAAGCCTATTGTGTTGCTGGTACAAAAGTGCCTTGAGAACCAAAGCCTGTGCATGCTGTGGCATCAATATCAGTGCTTGATCCACCTCCTCCATGGCAAATCGATGCAAACCTACATGGAAATAAGCAGTAGCCAATGACAAGCGAGTTTGGGTTCGCAAAAGGACTTGAGGGGAAACTGCGTCAGCCGTCAATGCTGCCTGTGCAGCAGGGCAATGAAAGGCAATTGTTAGAAAAAGTAAAGGGGCTAGCAAACTTGCCCTGGTGACAGGTGCAAGTTGAGCCAATTGACGCATAGGCTCAGATTTGTATCGACTTTTGCTGAATCGGATGCCACTCAATTGGCACCGCCCGTTGCTGGGCTATCCGACTTGCGACGTCTGTGCGGTCTTTGACGTCACCTGCCAATTGGCCGCAAGCTGCATCAATATCATCCCCCCTTGTTTTGCGAACCGTGGTGACAAATCCTGCCGCCAAAAGTACGGACGCAAATTGCTGCACAGTTGCATCGTCAGACCTTAAAAGGCCAGACTCTTTAAAAGGGTTAAAGGGTATCAAGTTAAATTTGCACCGCAGTCCATTTGCAGCATGTCGACGGATGAGTTGAACCAATTCTTGAGCGTGAGCGACTTGATCGTTCACACCCATGAGCATGCAATATTCAAAGGTAATGAAATCACGGGGCGCTTTGTTCAAGTAAAGCGTGCACTCTGACAATAATTCATCTAGCGGGTATTTGCGATTCAGGGGCACCAAACTATCGCGCAATGGGTTGTTGGGTCCATGCAAAGAGACAGCCAATGCCACTGGGCAGTCGGCTGAAAGCCTGCTGATCATGGGCACGACACCCGATGTAGAAACTGTAACGCGGCGGCGCGAAAGGCCATAGCCATGATCGTCGAGCATGGCTTTCAAAGCCGGAACGAGTGCGTTGTAGTTTTGCAATGGTTCGCCCATTCCCATCATGACCACATTGGAGATAACTCGGTCGGGATGGCTCAAGTGCTGACGCAAAAAATGCTCAGCAAACCACAATTGAGCCAATATTTCGGCGGTACTTAAATTTCGGCTGAAGCCTTGGTGTCCTGTTGAACAAAATCGACAACCAACAGCACAACCGGCTTGCGATGAAATACACAAAGTACCTCTATCGTCTTCAGGAATAAAGACTGTTTCCACCGCATCACCGCGGCCCACATCGAACAGCCACTTGATAGTGCCATCTTTAGAAAATTGCTGCGAAAGAATAGGCAACGCAGCAACGTGCGCATGGAGTTTTAATTTTTCACGCAGCGATTTGGCAAGGTCTGACATGTCGTCAAAATTAGACATGCCACGCTGGTGTATCCAGCGAAAAAGTTGGGTGGCACGAAAACGTTTTTCACCCAGACTCTCACAAAAAACAGCCAATCCTTCGAGGTCAAAGTCAAGAAGGTTGGCCGTCATGGCGAAAGAAAAAAGTTCTTAGCCGGATGCTGATTGCAAATGCAATTGAGTGGTATTTAACGTGAATAAACGTTCATGCCTGGGAAGAAGAAACTGATTTCTACGGCAGCCGTTTCAGCGGCGTCAGAGCCATGCACAGCGTTGGCATCGATGCTGTCGGCGAAGTCAGCACGGATGGTGCCAGGCGCAGCTTTCTTTGGGTCGGTTGCACCCATCAGATCGCGATTTTTGAGAATAGCGCCCTCGCCTTCCAAGGCTTGAATCATGACGGGGCCGGAGATCATAAACTCGACCAGGTCTTTGAAGAAAGGACGCTCTTTGTGGACACCGTAGAAGGCTTCAGCTTCGCCACGTGAGAGGTGCGCCATTCTGGCTGCAACCACTTTGAGGCCAGCGGCTTCAAAGCGAGCGTAAATTTGTCCGATGACGTTTTTAGCAACGGCGTCAGGCTTGATAATGGATAGTGTGCGTTCGATTGCCATGGTGAGATTCCTCAGATTTTTTATTAAAAGCCAGCTATTCTAACCCGACCTAAGGGTTTCCCCATAGACGGAAAGGAATTGAAAAGCCTTGTGAGTGAAGCCCCATTAACGGCTTCGCCCGCCGTTTCTTCTCGGTCCGCCAGATCTGCCGCCAGGGCCTTGTTCTTTGCGTTGGCGGCTAAAGCTATCGGCACCAATGTACCCAACAGAGGTTTTCATGGGGTCGGGCTGTCCACCCGATGTGTTGCCGCCACGAACCGCAGATTTGTTGGGTCCTGATTTTTTAGCGCCAAAAGCTCGGTTTCTGGGGTTGCGTTGATTTAGATTGCGACTGTCTTGAGGGCGTTGATCTGCGACAGAACCCACATCTTCGCGTCCTTGCGATGCTTCAGCCTTGTTGGCTGCATGTGTTAACGCTCGAATGTCTGCTTCATCCAATTCCATGAAAGTACTGCGTCTTAGACCGTGTGGCAAGACCATCGCGCCATATCGAATGCGAATGAGGCGACTCACAGCATGACCCACAGCCTCCATCATGCGCCGAACTTCTCGATTTCGACCTTCAGAAATGGTCACGCGGTACCAGCAATTAGAGCCTTCACCTCCGCCATTTTCAATCGAACCAAATTGCGCCATGCCGTCATCAAGCATGACGCCATCCAACAACTTTTGTTTTTCTTCATTGCTGAGAGCACCCAACACACGCACCGCATACTCCCTCTCTAATCCAAAACGAGGATGCATTAAGCGATTGGCCAACTCGCCAGAACTGGTGAATAGCAGAAGGCCTTCGGTGTTTAAATCTAAGCGTCCAACAGACTGCCATTTGCCATGTTGTAAGCGAGGCAATTTGCGAAAAACGGTCGGTCTATTTTTAGGATCGTCGTGAGTCACAATTTCGCCTGCGGGCTTGTGATATGCAATGACACGAGGTGGCGGTGGATCAATGCGAATTCGAAGCGGTTTGCCATTAATTTTGACTTGGTCGCCAAACTGAATTCGTTGGCCAATGTGAGCTGGCTCATTGTTAACCGAAATACGGCCTTCCAATATGAGTTGCTCCATTTCCAAACGCGAGCCTAAACCAGCTTGAGCCAATACTTTGTGAAGTTTGGGCGATTCAGCTTGTGGCGGTAAAACTCTTTTGGTAATGAGAGGTGAAATGACGCTATCAGCTTCTTGGTCAAACTCACCTGAAACCACGTCCTCAATGGCAATGGGCCGCAAAGGATCTTGCGATCGCGTCTCGGGGGACTCATTCATGGGTCTTACCTTCCGAGGTTTCTGGAATTTCTAAAATGGAGACTTCTGGCGATTCGGAAATCTCAATTGACTCTGCGTCAAGCAGCGACTTCTCAGATGTGCCAGCCACCTCAATGGCTTCATCCAAAGACAAAGTAGCCTGTGTGCTGTCTTCTTGGGGAGAGTTCAAACTGGCCAAAACCGCTGCTTGGCCCTCTACGTTGTGAAGCAAAGGCAATTGATCTAATGACGATAAGCCTAGATCGTCAAGGAAATGTCGGGTTGTAGCGTACAAACCTGGGCGTCCGACAGATTCGCGATGACCGATCACCTCAACCCAGCCTCGATCTTCAAGCTGCTTCAAAATTTGGGTGTTGATGGTCACGCCCCGAATGTCTTCCATGTCACCCCGGGTGACGGGTTGACGGTAGGCAATGATGGCCAAAGTTTCCATCACGGCACGGGTATATTTGGGTGGCTTTTCTGGGTTCAGTTTGTCTAAGTAAACCCGCAATTCAGGTTTACTTTGAAAACGCCAGCCTGTGGCCACCGAGACCAACTCAAGGCCGCGATCGGCCCAGTCCAATTGGAGTTCTTCAAGCAGAACTTTAAGAGTGTCAGCGCCTAAAGCGTCATCGAACAAAACACGCATGTCACGCACAGTGACAGGCTGAGTTGAGCAAAGCAACGCTGTTTCAAGGACACGCTTGGCTTGCGCCGTATTCATGGTGTCTAACTTCCGGGAAAAATGCGCCTGAAGCGCGAACTGAGACGCATGCACCACTTAAAAAATAAGCAGGCAGGGGAAAGAACCCACCAATGCGCCCCATCAAAATGAATTTAAGCCCATCTTACGAGAGACCTGGCCTGAGATTTCAGGCGGATTCATTGTAACTGAGTGACCAAGCCTGGCGCAAACTCTCAAAATCAACTGGCAACGGCGATTGAAAATCAAGGGCTTGCCCCGTCACAGGGTGATCAAATGACAAGCGTTCAGCGTGCAGTGCTTGTCTTGGCATCAGGGGCTGAATTTGACCACCGTAAAGTGAGTCACCCACCAGTGGCAGCTTGAGCGAGGCCATGTGAACTCGAATTTGATGCGTACGTCCCGTCTCCAAAATGCAACGCACTAAACAGCCCTGCTCACTTTGGGCCAACACATGAAAATGAGTTTTGGCTGATTTTCCTGAATTTTTCATCAGATCGACAACGGCCATTCGAAGGCGGTTGGATGGGTCGCGACCGATGGGTAAATCGACGGTTTTCTGCTTGCTGCCAGTCCATGCTTTGTCACTCATG
>CAJCDH010000040.1 GCA_903961095.1 uncultured Burkholderiales bacterium
CAACATGGAACTCTCCAGAAGAGGTGAGTGTTTGAGAAAGGACTTAGACCAAGGTGGTCTTGTAATAACGCTTGACGTGCTCAGAAAGCTCGTAGCCACCACCGCGTTCGGGCTTGGCTTTTTTGACAGCTTGTGGGGCTAGATCTTGAACTTGAGGAAGCAAGCTGGTGACAGTCGCCACGGCGCCTACTGTGCCTGCGCCGGCAAACAATGTGCGGCGTGAAACTTTGGGGTTTTGAGAACTCATGAATGTCTCCTCGAAAGATGCTTAGGAAATACTTTGCATACCCTAGATCTTATCAGTTTGAAAATAGCGAACAATGGGAAAACCCTTAAGAACCTGTTCCATCTTAGGTGAGCAAATCGAAACCTTGCGCTTCGATAGCCAAAAAGGCCTGCGTGAATTCCGCCAACTTACCAAAAAATTTGGCTTTCGGGTGTTTGGCAATGACCTCTGCCATGTCGCTAGCCCATGCTTGGATATGTTTTGCAAAAAACTCACCCTGATGGGTTAAGTTGGAGACTGCCACATCATCCCCCGCGATCAAGTAGCGCATGACTTCGCACAAACATGCGAAGTGGTCTTCGGTTTCAGACATGCTGTCGTCTCGCGCCAACCCCAAGGCACTTAAATCTTCGCGCAAGCGCGCCACTGGCTTGTCGTTCAAAAAGCCGCTGATGTAATGCGAGGCATACAGGTAAATTTCAGGCTTACCGACGCCGCCAAACAAGGTGTTGTATTCGTTGGCAATGTCCAAATCACTTGACTCTCGCGCTGCAGAAACCACCTGCCGCCAGGGTTCTTCTAAAAAGCCACCTGCCACAGGCGCATCGGTCACTGCCACACGCATTTGCGCCAGCAATTCAGGCTCAGGCACTTGGTAGAAAAGTTGGGCTAACAAGCCGTAGATTTCTGCGCGCGCGGTTTCTTCGTCCAGGGCTGAGGAAGATGGCAAGTTAGAAGTCATGGCGTTTTGATTCGTTTAAATTTTCTTGGCAGGCTTTTACGGCATCAGGCCTTGGGTGGAATATTTGCAATTTTGGCTTCGTCAGCGTTTGAATAAATGTCTATCACACGGCAGTCGCCACACATTTTGAGTCGCTCCAAGGCAGCGCCTTGAAACATGCTGTGCCCAGCCAATTTGCCCAACATGGCTTCAATGGCTTTCAGTGTGCCAAAGGGTTTACCGCATTTCACACAGCCATAGGGCTGCGATTGATTCAGCACCTGGGCTTGCTTGCGCTCGGGGGTGCGCAAGAAACGGGGCACCAACTCAATGGCATCTTCTGGGCAGGTGGTGGCGCACAAGCCGCATTGCACACAATTCTTTTCAATGAAGCGCAGTTGTGGCAGCTCGGGGTTGTCTAGCAATGCACTCGAAGGGCACGCACTCACGCAACTTAAGCACAGTGTGCATTTGTCAACATTGACTTTCAAACTTCCCAATGGTGAGGCCTTGGGCAAGGCGATGGCTCGGTTAGCATCAGACAAGGCAGAAGGCGCATGTTCGCTCAAATGGTCTAAGGCCAGTTCAAGCGTGCTGCGCTTTTCGGGGGCCACTGAATATTTGGCAAATACCGCTGGCGTTGGATATTGGCTTTGGGCCGCGGCTTGTTTCTGAGCTTGCAAGTTGGCCTGCAAACTGGCATCCAAATCCATGGCACTTTTGGCCTTGATCAATTGAAAATGCGTGCCCGTATAGCCCAAGCCCGCAAGCAAACTTTGGGCAACCGCCATTTGCGCTTCTAAGCCTTCCACATATTGCGGTGCTTCTTCGTTTGTGTTGAGTACCAAAACTTGTTTGGCACCATAAGCTATGGCTGTGAGCCAGACTTCCAAGCCCAAACTGGCGGTATGCCACAAAGACATGGGAATCACATTGGCGGGCACGCCTTGTGCCAATTTCAGTTGGGCCGAACGGCCCAATGCTTCGATGCATGCTTGGCCAGCGTCTTGGCTGTGCAACAACAGCGTGGCATCTTTTCCACCAGCAGCGTGATAGGTTGACAACAAGGTTTTAATTTTCAAACCCTGCTCTTGTGCTTTGGGGTACGCGTAGGTCAGTGCGCCTGTTGGGCACACTGTGGTGCAAGCACCGCAGCCTACACAAAGATTGGGATTGACTTTAATTTGTTGGCGCGACTTGTCGCTTGAAATGGCTTCGGCTGAACAAATGTCAACGCACGCATTGCAGCCCACGGTTTCGTTGCGGCTGTGCGCGCAAAGCTTTTGCTTGTATGCAAAGAACTTGGGTTTTTCAAACTCGCCGACCATGTCGCGCAGCTTGAGGAGGGTGGCCAGGTCTTGACCGTTCCACTTGAAATAACCTTGCGGTGGTGCGTGTTGCAAGAAGCTGGGGCCAGCGGTACCCAAAGTTCTAAGGTCCAAAATCAAATCAAATTTTTCTGTGGCTTCAGCAGGTACGCGATTGAAATCAATGGCGCCCGCCGCTTGGCAAACTTTCACGCATGCGCGGCTTGAATTGCACGCATTCATGTCAATTTGATAGTCCAGACCAATGGCGTTTTCGGGGCAAGCTTCTACACAGGCATTGCAGCGGGTGCACAAATCCAGATTGATGGGATTATTTTCGGTCCACGATACGTCAAACGCACCTAGCCATCCTGTCAGTTTTTTCAGCTGCCCCGCAATGACGGGGTATTGCCTTGCCTGTGCACCGCCAGCTTCACCAGCACCCTGTGCAAAGATCACCACTTGCAAAACATCAGAGACCAGTGCGGCTGCTTTTTCGGCTTGGTCAATGGGGCCAATGATCAGCAAGCGGCCTTCGCTTTTGAAAGGCACTGCGGGCACAGGATCTGGCTCCGGCAAATGTGCTGCTGCTAGCAGCGCCGCCAGTTTGGGACTGGCGTTTTGAGCATCGCGGCTCCAACCGCCCATTTCCCGAATGTTGACAAACTTGATGGGCGAAGTGGCACCTTCAGTTTGAGTTGCGAGTTCAGAAAAAAGTTTCTGCTCTTGGGTGCAAGCCACCACCACTTCTTGGCCCGTCTGAATGGCTTTCTGGAAAGCGCCCGCTTCTCTGCGGCATAGGGTGCTGTGCAGCGTCAGCGATTCACCCAGTGCCTGACCCAGTTTCTGGGTCTGCAGGGGCATCGTCTGATTGCAATCGCAAATGAGTGTGGTCATGGGGGGCAGGATCGTTTTCTAAAGGGGCTGAACTTGTGGCTTCGCCTTGCAAGTTGTCGTTTGCTAGTGAGGGTTCTGTATTTTGTGTTTCGGTTAGAACAGACTGTGCCACATCTTCTGGCGCTTTGACCAAGCCCAAGAACTGCGCACCGACCATTTTGGCCAACATGCCCTCGGGGAGTGGGTCGGGGGTGTTGTAGTCGCCAATGTAAATGTCCAAGCCGTCCATGATGTTGTAGTGCGGGTCGGCCAAGAGTTTTTTCATGGCAGCATTGCGCACTTCTGGCGATACACCCTGCGTCATGTAAGACGTGAAATCGGATTCAGGCGTGAGTTTGGAGACATCCTCCAGGGTCAGGACCTTGGCTGGCTCTTGAGTTGTTGCACTTTGGGAATCTGGGGCTGTATTTTTTGGGAGTGCGCCCCCCTGATTGGCTAGCGCTGCGTTGGGTGATACAACTTGCAAGGGGCTTGGCTGCTGTTGGGTGCCGTTTGCTGGCAATGGTTCTGCCAAAGGCAAACCTTGCTTCACAGCTTGCTTGCGCTGCGACCAGCGGCTAAAAAAATTGCCGCCCTCTCCGCTGTTTTGACTCTGGCTCATGCGCCGTCCACTTTACGGCCCGAACGGTCGCCAGTGGTCACTTTGGCGGGTTGCCCAAAACGATCTGTGAGGGCTTGAAAACTTTGTGGCCGCTGGCGGCGCTTCAACTCGGGGGTGTAATGCTCATTGGCAAATTCACGCACCCACTGAACGATGTCCTGAGAGGCCGGAACTTGTTCAATGGTTTCTTGGGCGTCAAGCCATCGGCCGGCATCGTGATAACTGAGCGACACGCGCTCTGGCACTGCCACCAGCTCTTTGCTTAATGAGACTTGTTCTTCCATGCGCCACATCACAAAGAAACAAGGGTCGGGTGAGGTGACGTTCAGCAGATAGCCTTCTGCATCGTCTGGATAAAGCTCAACTTTGAAATTGGGAAACAGCCAAAGCGCGCCGTCATCACTCTCGCGAAGGCACTTGGGGGTGTCGCCAAAGTTTTCCTCTTGAGGTGTGACGTCGTCTAAAACCCAGCGCCATGCCTGCCATTTGGCCATATCACCTAGCACTCGCTCACGGCGCATGACGACAGCAACATCGATAAAAGGACGGTAACTCATGGGCGCATAGTACCAATGATTGAAAGTCATCGGGACTTTGACGCCTTTGCTGGCCTTCAGGACTTTTGACAGCCTTTTTAAAAGCTCAATAGGTTTCGAGGTGCAAACGGCCTTCTTTTTTGAGGGTAGACCCCAAAGTTTCCCAATCAAGACCGGCTTGTATCGCTACATCGTGTAAGGCCAAGACCACGCCTTCCTCCATGCTTTTCAAACCACAAACATAAAAGTAAGTATGGGGGTCTTTTAACAACTGCACGAGGTCAGCGGCCCGTTCACGCATGGCATCTTGCACATACCGCTTGGGTTGACCCGGCGTTCGCGAAAACGCAAAGTTAATGTCGATGAAATCTTTGGGCAATTTTTGCAGAGGACCAAAGTAAGGCAATTCTTCTTGGGTGCGGGCACCAAAGAAAAGCATCAATTTGCCACCTTCAAACTTGCCAGTTTGCCGCAAACGACGGCGCCACTCGGTCATGCCGCGCATGGGTGCACTGCCTGTGCCAGTACAAATCATCACAATGCTGGACTTGGGATGGTTTGGCATCAAGAAACTGCTGCCAAACGGGCCAATCACTTGCAGTGTGTCGCCCACTTTCACATCGCACAAGTAGTTGGAGCAAACACCCTGCACAGGTTTGCCTTCGTGGTCTTCGACAACGCGCTTCACGGTCAAAGACACGTTGTTATAACCTGCACGCTCACCGTTTCTTGGGCTGGCAATGGAGTATTGACGTGCATGGTGGGGCTTGCCTGTTGCGTCGACACCTGGCGGCACGATGGCCACGGACTGGCCTTCCAACACAGGAAAAGGCATGCTGCCGAAATCAATCACAATGTGATGGGTTTCGTTGGTGGTACCCGCTTCATTCACTTTGAAGTTACCCACCACGCTGGCTTGTGTGGGCGATTTAGGACCATACAAATTGGTATAGGCGTGTGCCGCAGACCATGGCGGCAAAGTAGCGCCATAAGCTGCGGAGTTAAAAACCGCCTCGCCTGAGGAAGTCACTGAATTGATCGACGCTGCAGATGGACTGACAGGCACTGATGCGAAAGAAGCATCAACACCCATTGCCTGTAGGTCACCTTCGGTCAAGGCCGCTGGCAAATCGTCCCAAGTCAATTGCTCTGCAATGGAGTACGCCTTGGCCTTGGGCATGCTGCGCCAGTTGTCAATGGAGCCGGTAGGGCAAGGCGGCACACAGGCCATGCACAGATTGCATTTTTCAGCGTCGACCACGTAATTGCGTGAATCGTGCGTAATGGCACCGACGGGGCACGTGGCCTCGCAAGTATTGCAACGAATGCAAATTTCGGGGTCAATCAGGTGCTGCTGAATGAGGACGGCTTCTGTGGTCATGGCAAGTGTGAAAGATCTACTTGAGATCTCAGCTGAAACGAATGTAGTCGAAGTCTACCGCTTGGCGATTGATGCCCATCACAGGAGGGGCAATCCAGTTGGCAAATTTGCCTGGCTCGACCACACGGCCCATCAGGCTGCCCACATAGGCGCGGTCTTCGTGGGTCGGCAACCACTCGCCCACTTTGGCCATCCACTCTTCGCCGGTGACCACACGGCCATCGGGTGTGATTTTGGAGCCCGACAAGGAGCCAATGTTGCGGTGGAAGGCTTTGTGCGGCGCTGTCAGCTTGAAAGAGATGCCAGCCTTGTCAATGACGCGGTTCCAGCGATCAATACCGCCCTTGGAATCGGTGATGTAGTCGTCGCGCAGCACTTCATTCAAAGCGTTGAGCATGGGCACTTCTTTTTCAAGCAGTTTGCCTTCTTCGACTGCCAAAATTTTGTAGGTGTTGCCCTTCAACACATGGTCATCTGTGCGCTTGCCTTCTTCATAACGACCTTTAAGGCCTGAGCTGTAAAAGGTGGCGGCGTTGGACGACTGGTCAGCGCCGAACAGGTCAATGGTCACGGAGAAATGAAAATTGATGTAACGCTGAATGGTGGGCAGGTCAATCACACCGGCAGCGCGCAATTTGGCCACGTCGTCGGTTTTGAGTTGGTTCATCACATCGACAGTGCGCTGAATGGTGCGGCTTACGCCAGACTCACCCACAAACATGTGGTGCGCTTCTTCGGTCAGCATAAATTTGGTGGTGCGCGCCAAAGGATCGAATGCAGATTCGGCCAAAGCGCAAAGTTGGAACTTGCCGTCACGGTCTGTGAAGTACGTGAACATGAAGAAGGACAACCAGTCGGGCGTCTTCTCGTTGAAGGC
>CAJCDH010000041.1 GCA_903961095.1 uncultured Burkholderiales bacterium
CACAGAAGACTCTCCGCTTCGCATCATCGTGATGGGCGTTTCCGGATCCGGCAAATCTACGGTTGCAGAAGGTCTTGCAAAGGCACTTGGCCTGCGCATGAAAGATGGTGACGAACTTCATCTGCCCGAAAGTGTGGCCAAGATGCGTGCAGGTATTGCGCTTCAAGATGCCGACCGCTGGCCTTGGCTCGAGCGCATTGCAAACTACTTGGTCAACACAAAGCAAAACCCTCAGGGCCAAGCGGGCGCCATTGTGGCCTGCTCTGCCCTAAAGAGAATATACCGAGAGCGCATCAGGCAACAAGCAGGTCCCGTCGTTTTTCTTTTTTTAGATGGCAACCCCAAGCTGATCAAGCAGCGCATGCAAGAACGCAAAGGCCATTACATGCAAGCTGGCCTGTTAGACAGCCAATTGCAAACCTTGGAAAAACCCAGTTCGGATGAACCCGATGTGATCGCTCTTCAGATCGACCAATCTGTAGCGGCTCTTTTGCAAAATGCCATGGACAGGTTAAGCGCTTACCAAGAGGCTGCGCAGCGTCATCCAGACGATTTTGTTCAAACCCCTTCTCTTCAAAAACATTAGGATTTCCATGTTCATTCGATGCGCATTTTTTCAAGGCAATGTCAAACCTGGCATGGAACAAGCATTTAACAATTACATTCGCAAGGAACTGGTTCCATTGTGGACACGGTTTCCAGGCGCACAAGAAGTACGCGTTTTAAGACAAGTAGAAAGCGATGTGGCCGACCCGCACTTTGGCATGGTACTTTCCGTGCGCTACCCCACTCGCGAATCGATTGCGATTGCATTGGCTTCAGAAGTACGCCTCCAAAGCCGCGAAGTTTCTAAGGACCTGATTGCCATGTTTGATGGCACCGTGTTTCACACCGTTTTCAGCGCAGATGAATACGCACTGCCCACCGATTAATTTTTCAACCACGTTAAAACCACAGGAGACTCCACCATGAAAATTTCTCGCATTCTCGTTGCTTGCCTGATCGCAAGCATGGGCTCGGCTGCATTTGCCGCCAAGTTCAACCTCAGAATGGGCCACGCAGTCAACGCGGCAGACGGTCAACACGCAGCAGCCATGAAACTGGCTGAACTGGTCAAGCAGCGCACCAATGGTGACGTTGAAATTACCATTTTCCCAGCCAACCAACTGGGCAACGATGCGGCCATGATCAATGGTGTGCGCGGTGGCACCATCGACATTGTTTCAAGCGGCGCTTCTAACTACAACGGCATTGTGCCCAACACAGCCGCCATGGAGTTGCCTTTCGTGTTTCGCAGTGCGCAGCATGCCTACACAGTTTTGGACGGCTCTATCGGTACAGGTGTTTTGAATGAACTTGCACCTCACAGCATGAAGGGCTTGGCCTATTGGGAAAATGGCTGGCGTGCATTCACCAACAACAAGCGTCCGGTGAACAAGCCTGAAGACTTGAAAGGTCTGAAGATTCGCTCCACGCCTAACCCCTATCACATTCAAGCCTTTAGATTGCTGGGCATGAACCCTTCGCCAATGCCCATTGCCGAGCTTTACACGGCTTTGGAAACAGGTACCTTTGATGCGCAAGAACACCCCATCAACGTCACTTGGTCTTCTAAGTTTTACGAAGTTCAAAAGCACCTCACCGTCAGCAACCACGTTTATTCACCCTTGATTGTGGCCATGAACAAAGGCAAGTTTGATTCGCTGCCTGCCAACTATCAAACGATTGTGGTGGAAGCGGCCCGTGAAGCTGCCAAGTTCCAGCGCAGCTTGAATGCATCCAATGCAGGCAAAGTTGTTGCTGACTTGAAAAAATCGGGCATGCAAGTCATTGAGAATGTCGACATGGCACCCTTCCAGAAAATTGTGTCGGCAGAAATTGCCAAAACCTTTGGTGAAAAGAACGGCCCTGCCTTGTTGCAAGCCATCGAAAACACCAAGTAATTTGTGCTTTCAAAGCCCTCTTCCCTGGAGGAGGGCTTTTTTTATGTGTGCTTCCTATGAAAAAAATCAACGACCTGTTCTTTCGCCTGTGCGAGTTCGCCTTGGTCATCATGTTGTCAGCCATGGTCATCATGGTGTTTGGCAATGTGGTTTTGCGCTACGGCTTTAACGATGGCATTATCAGTTCGGAAGAATTGTCGCGATTCTTATTCATATGGATCACATTCTTGGGCGCCATTGTCACCATGCGTGATAACGCGCACCTGGGGCTTGACTCTGTGGTGCGCAAGCTAAGTCTGACTGGGAAAAAAATTGCATTTGGCATTTCAAATTTGTTGATGCTGATGTGCTGTGTGCTCATGTTTTATGGCACTTTCAAGCAACACGGCATCAATGCAAGCACCCGATCAGGCGTAACGGAGCTTCCCATGAGTTGGGTCTATGGCGTGGGTTACATCACCAGCATTGCAATGGGCCTCATGATTATTGGCAAATTGGTGCGCTTGGCCAAAGGGGCATTCAATGAAGCCGATCTCATTCAAGTGACCGACTCTGAAGAAGACGCCAAACCGCATATGCAAGAGGTTGCCAAATGACCGTACTTGTCTTCATTGGCTCATTGTTAGCCGCCATGGCTTTGGGCATGCCCTTGGCTTTTTCACTCATTGTCTCGGGTGTGGCGCTGATGCTTCACCTTGACAACTTCGACACGCAAATTGTGTCTCAAAATTTAATCAATGGGGCCGACAACTTCCCATTGATGGCGGTGCCGTTTTTCATGCTGGCGGGCGAGCTCATGAACGCAGGCGGCATGAGCCGCCGCATCGTCAACTCCGCCTTGGTATGGGTGGGCCACTTCAAGGGCGGCTTGGGATACGTCTCCGTTTTTGCAGCGCTCATTATGGCCAGCCTGTCAGGGTCTGCCGTGGCAGATACCGCAGCATTGGCTGCTGTGCTCATACCCATGATGAGAGATGCTGGCTACCGCATGGACAGGTCGGCAGGCCTGATTGCAGCAGGCGGCATTATTGCGCCCGTGATCCCGCCCTCCATTGGCTTTATTTTGTTTGGTGTGATCGGCGGCGTCTCTATTTCCAAGCTGTTTATGGCAGGCATTTTTCCTGGCATCTTGATGGGTGTTGCTTTGCTCATCACATGGTGGATTGTGGCCCGCAAAGACGATGTCAAAGTCTCACCTCGTGTGCCGATGAAAGAAAAATTACGGGTCACTGCCGACGCATTTTGGTGTTATCTATTGGCTGTCACCATCATTGGCGGCATGAAGATGGGCATCTTCACACCCACAGAAGCAGCCGTGGTGGCCGTGGTCTATGCCCTGGTCGTTGGGCTTTTTGTCTATCGAGAAATCAAATTCAAAGACTTGTACCGCATTATTTTGGCGGCTGCCAAAATCTCTTCCGTGGTCATGTTCTTGGTGGCTGCCGCCTTGGTCTCAGCTTGGCTGATTACCATTGCCAACATTCCAGCACAAGTGGTTGAGATGATGCGCCCCTTCATCGACAACCCCATGCTTTTGATGGTCATGTTGATGCTATTGGTACTGATCGTTGGAACGGCCCTTGACTTTGCGCCAACGGTTCTCATCTTGACGCCTGTGCTCATGCCTTTGGTTCGCGAAGCGGGCATCAACCCCGTTTACTTTGGTGTCTTGTTCATCATCAACAATGCCATTGGTTTGCTCACGCCGCCTGTTGGCACTGTGCTCAACGTGGTGTGTGGTGTGGGGCGCATTCCCATGCACGACGTCATTCGTGGCGTGATGCCCTTCTTGTTCTCTCAAGTGGTCGTCATGGCCCTCCTCATTGCGTTCCCCATCTTGGTGTTGGGTCCTCTTAAATGGCTTTCGAGCTAAATTAAAATCCTCTATGACAGTTCTTCAATCATTTCAACTGAACGGCAAACTGGCCCTGATCACAGGGTCGTCGGCAGGCATCGGCTTTGCGCTGGCCCGCGCTCTGGGCGAAGCCGGCGCACATGTCATTCTCAATGGTCGCAACGCAGAAAAAGTTGCAGCTGCGGCGGCAACACTTCAAGCTGAAGGCTTGAAAGTGAGTCAGTCCGTTTTTGATGTCACCCATGCCCAAGATGTGGTGGCGGCTGTTCAGAAAATTGAGGCCGATCTAGGTCCATTGGAAATTTTGATCAACAACGCCGGCATGCAAATTCGCGGTCCTTTGCATGAATACAAGGACGAGGATTGGCACACCCTCATGCGTACAAACCTCGACAGTGTTTACTACGTTGGTAAAACTGTGGCGCAAAAAATGATTCCACGTGGCCGCGGAAAGATCATCAACATTTGCTCCGTGCAAAGTGAACTGGGCCGTCCCGGCATTGCACCCTACACTGCCAGCAAAGGCGCGCTCAAAATGTTCACCAAGGGCATGGCCATCGATTGGGGCCAATTTGGGATCAACGTCAACGGCATTGGGCCTGGCTATTTCAAAACCGACTTGAATCAAAAACTCGTCGACGATCCACAATTTTCTTCTTGGCTTGTGGGCCGTACCCCTAGCCGTCGCTGGGGCAATGTCGAGGATTTGGGCGGTGCAGCCGTGTTTTTGTCCAGTGAGGCCTCCAAATTCGTCAATGGCCATATCCTCTATGTCGATGGCGGCGTCACCGCTACACTCTAACTATTGCAACTCAAGGTTTACTTCATGCGCGCGCTCATTTGCCACTCTGCCAAAGATTTGAGAATTGAAACCACCGAACTCCCCCCCATGGGCCCCGATCAAGTGCGCGTGAACGTTGCCTATGGTGGCATTTGCGGTTCTGATTTGCATTACTACCAACACGGTGGTTTTGGTGCCGTTCGAATCAAGCAACCCATGGCATTGGGTCATGAAATTTCTGGTGTGGTGAGCGCCTTAGGTGCCAATGTCAAACACCTTGAAGTAGGTCAGCGGATTGCCATCTCGCCATCTCGCCCTTGCGGCACTTGCCGATTCTGCCAACTTGGTCAACACAACCATTGTTTGAACATGCGCTTCTTCGGTAGCGCCATGCCATTCCCTCACATCCAAGGTGCGTTTGCCGAGCAACTCATCATTGAAGCTTATCAAGCTCACGCTATCGGTAAGCATTTAAGTCTTTCAGAAGCTGCTTTGGCCGAGCCCCTGTCAGTGGGCTTGCATGCCATTGAACGCGCTGGCGGCGTGTTCGGCAAGCAAGTTTTTGTCACTGGTTGCGGCCCCATTGGATCGCTCCTCATTGGTGCACTTCGTCGCGCTGGTGCTGCGCGCATCGTGGCAGCCGACATTGCAGACCTGCCCTTGAAGTGCGCCAAGGAGATGGGCGCCGACGAAACCATCAACCTCAAAACTCAGCCCGAATTGCTTGACAAATACAAAGTTGACAAAGGCCAGTTTGAAAGGGTGTTTGAAGCCTCTGGTAGCGAGCCTGCATTGCGGGCAGGCCTTGATGTCATCATGCCGCGCGGTGTGTTGGTCACTGTGGGCATGGGCGGCGACATGAGCTTGCCCATGACGCAATTGGTTGCCAAGGAAGTCGACCTGCGCGGCACCTTCCGCTTCCACCCCGAATTTGCAACTGCTGTTCAGTTTTTAAATGAAGGCTTGATCAATGGCAAACCCGTGATCACAGGCATCTTGCCTATGGACAAAGCGGTGGAAGCCTTTGAGTTGGCCTGCGACAAATCGCAATCACTGAAAGTTCAAATCGAATTTGAAGCCGCTTGATGAAAAGCCAAATTGACCATTTGGTGGTGGCAGCCCACAGTTTGCAACAAGGCGTTGAATGGTGTGAGGCCACCCTCGGCATCACCCCTGCAGCAGGCGGTGAGCACGAAAAATATGGCACTCACAATCGCCTTTTTAAAATAGCAACACCTTCTTTTCCAGTGGCATATTTTGAAATCATTGCGATCAACCCTGATGCAATCATTGAAAAAAAACCACCACCCACTCGCTGGTTTGATTTAGACAACCCGAAACTCCAAGCCGAGCTAATCAAATCGCCTCGCCTCGTTCATTTTGTGGCCAATACAAACAACATTCAAGATGCGCGACATGCATGGAAAGCTCAAGGAATTGACAGGGGGCCTGTCATTCATGCCAGCCGTAAAACTCCGAAAGGCTTGCTGCAATGGCAAATCACCGTCAGGCTTGACGGCGACAGGCTCTTTAACGGCACCCTTCCTACCCTCATTCAGTGGGGCAAACCGGAAGCTGCCGACCCCATGCAGTTGCATCCTCGCAATCACTTGCCAAGGTCAGGGGTGTCCTTGAAATCTTTAGCTGTCTCGCATCCCAGCGCTGGCAAAATACAAGCTGCCTATGACGCCATTTCTTTAAGTCATATCGATGTGAGTGAGGGGCCCGCCAACATCTTGGCCACCCTGCAAACACCCAAAGGTCTGGTCACTCTAGAAAGTTTAGGCATTTAAAAAATGAAAGCTTCGTCTCAATCTGTATCAAGGAATGCAGTCGACGCCCAAACGCCCATCGATGTTTTGATTGTGGGAGCCGGCCTTTCTGGCATTGGTGCCGCCAAACACTTGCAAATGCACAGCCCTCAAACCAGTTGGTGTATTTTGGAATCTAGGGATGCCATTGGTGGCACGTGGGACTTGTTTCGATATCCAGGCGTTCGATCAGACTCTGACATGTACACCTTGGGTTACTCCTTCAAACCTTGGGTGGACCACAAGTCTCTTGCAGAAGGCAGCACCATTCGGCAATACATCCAAAAGACTGCCGACGAAAATGGCATCACGCCTCATATCCGTCATGGCCACGCCGTCACACATGCCACATGGTCTTCAGACGAAGCCTGTTGGACCATCACGGCCAGTCAAAAACAAAGTGATCAGCCGGTCATTCTGAAAGCTCGTTTCCTCTACTTGTGCTGCGGCTACTACAGCTACAAAAGTGGCCATCAACCCGACTTTCCTGGTCAAGCCGACTTCAAGGGCCAATGGGTTCATCCTCAATTTTGGCCAGACAACCTGAACTACGATCAGAAAAAAGTAGTGGTCATTGGCAGTGGCGCAACTGCCATCACCTTGGTGCCTGAAATGGCCAAGCGGGCCGCGCATGTGACCATGTTGCAACGCTCCCCCACTTACGTTATCTCAAGGCCAGAGGAGGACAAGCTCTCCTTGACCCTGCAAAAGTACCTGCCGGCCAAATGGGCCTATCAAATCACTCGCGCTAAAAATGTGAGCTTAGGCATGCTGTCCTATCAGTTTGCTCGCAGACAACCTGAGTTGGTCAAAAAGTACTTGGTGAAGATGGCCGCAAAGCAACTGCGCTCTGATGATAAAGCACAGCATTTCTCCCCTGATTACAAACCTTGGGATCAAAGGCTTTGTCTGGTGCCAAATGGTGATCTCTTCAAACAAATTAGAAGTGGTCATGCCAGCGTGGTCACAGACACCATTCAAACTGTCACTGAAAATGGCCTTCAATTGAGCAGCGGCCAAATCCTTGAAGCCGACGTCATTGTGTCGGCCACAGGTTTGTCTTTGAACATGTTGGGCGACATTCAGGTAAAGGTCGATGGGCAAGCATTCAAGCCCTCGCAAGCCATGGCCTACCGCGGTATGTGCTTGTCTGGCTTGCCAAATGCCATCATGACATTTGGCTACACCAACGCATCTTGGACTTTGAAAGCCGATCTCACGGCCGTCTATACCTGTCGTTTATTGAACTACATGCGCCGGCATGGCTATCAAAAAGTTGTGCCAGTGCGTGATGCTTCCGTCGCTGAGCAAGACTATTTGTCATTCACTTCTGGCTATGTGCAACGCGCCAGCAAGATCTTGCCCAAGCAAGGCTCGCGCGCACCTTGGCAAGTCAATCAAAATTACATCAAAGATATCTTTTTGATCAGATACGCCCGTCTGAACGATGGTGTGATGCAATTCAGTTAACAAGTACATTCACTTCGAGGTTGTCCCATGCTGGCTTTATGGATCTTGTTTTTACTCGCGATGAGTGTGCTTGGCTTGGTATTCTTCGCACTATTTTCAAACAAAAAGGCGGAAGATCTTTTGCCGCCTGCGGGCAAATTTGTTCAATTGGGCAATACGCATCTGCATTATGTAGATCAAGGCCAAGGACCTGCCATCGTGATGGTTCATGGTTTGGCTGGTAATTTGCAAAATTTCACTTACGGCTTGGCCACACCTTTGGCCCAAAACTACCGAGTGATTTGTGTTGATCGACCTGCATGCGGTTATTCGAAACGCGCAGCCAATGCAGATGCCAGCCTTGAGGCACAAGCCGATACCATTGTGAGTTTGCTAGACCATCTGCAAATTGAGTCTGCTATTTTTGTGGGCCACTCTTTGGGCGGCGCTATTTCTTTGGCTGCGGCACAAAGACACCCTGACAAAGTGAAGGCACTGGCTCTCATTGCACCTCTGACGCATTTGCCTGAAAGACCCTCTCCCGCATTCAAGTCTCTCGATGTCCCCTCGCCAGTGATCAGAAA
>CAJCDH010000042.1 GCA_903961095.1 uncultured Burkholderiales bacterium
AATCAAAATCAGTCAAGCCAGTGGCAACTTCATCGACATGGAAATGCGCAATACGGAAAACCTACCCGCCTTGCCCTCTTGAAATAATTTACAAGAACCCTATCTAAAGTAGACAGACTTCAGTCAGAATGTCCGTATGAACTTGTTGTACGAATCTGAATCTTTTGCCGTCATGCACGTGTTGGCCAACGACACCGGCGAGGCCGCATCCCTTTCAAAGCCTCCCACACTAGAGCGCCATGGCTTTGAAATTGTCGACAAGCGTTCGGGCAAAGAGGTCTACCTTGATGGCTCTTGGGCCGAAATGTTTCAAATGCACATTCAGGCCTGGCAGCAAAACACCCCTACGCAAGAAGAGGTGGAAGACACTCTTGAGCGTTACACCGGCTTGGCACAACAGCCTGTTCTAATTCACTGACCCTCGCCTCTGGGGCTGTCCTAAGTTTGCTTGAGTTTCGTTGTCACGTGGCTCAACAGAGGCTGCTTAGTCGGGCGCCGCCACTCTGCGGTACAGCGGCCCCACAATCAACAACACCGCCATCAATCTGCAAACCTGAAATGCCGTCACCACAGGTGCGCCTAGCTCTAGCACTTTGGCCGTGATGGCCATCTCGGCAATGCCGCCAGGCGATGTGCCCAAGATCAAGGTGGCCGGATGCAAACCAGTGCCCCAGGCCAAGGCCCAACCAAACGCCACCGAGGCCAACATCATGGCAACAGTGCCTATTGCCACAGACAAAAGCCATTGCGGCGCTGTGCGAATGAACTCTCGCTTGAATCGCACGCCCAAGCTGATTCCAATGAAAAGCTGGGCAATGTTTGACATTTCGGACGGAATCGCCGTCCATTGAACACCGGCCAAGGTGAGCCCCATCGATGCCAACAGTGCCCCCATGAACCAAGGGTTGTTGCGCTTGATCGCCAGCATGAGGAGTGCTCCCACCAGCGTGGCCAGCCCCAAATAAAAAATGCCAGGCCACTGCAAAATTCTAGGGCCAGGCAACAGGCTGGCGTTCACATGCAAACCAAATTGGGACTGAAACCATTGCATCGCAAATGGCACACAAATGACCACCATGACCAGACGCAAGCTGTGAGATGCCGCTACCAAGTCTGTTCTGGCATGGTAGCGCTCGGCAATGAGGGTCATTTCGGACGCGCCCCCAATGGCTCCAGAAAAGTATGAAGTGGCGCGCATGTCTTTGGCTGAGAGTTCTGGCAGCAAAGGCGCATTGCGCCATTGAAGCCAAAGGCCAAAGGCAAAACCCAAGGCCAAGGCCCAAACAATGCCTAGCAAAATGGCCCACCACAAGCTCAAAATCAGCTGTCCAACTTCAGCCGTGAAATACAAGCCCAATGCGGCACCAATGACCCACTGGCCCACATTGCGCAAATAACCTGAGCTCTTAGTAGGTGCACCCGACACCGATAAAAGAGCCGTCGCTAGCAAAGGTCCAAGCATCCAAGGGATGGGCGTGCGAAGCCATTGACACAGCAGCCCAGCAGCTGCGGCGACCCCCAGAGTGAGCGTCAGTTGAAAAAGATAGGGCAACGCAAACAAGAACTTAGGCGTGTCTTCGAATGCTGTCAGCCAAGGTGTTCACCATTTGATCAATGTGTTCTTTTTCCACAATGTAGGGCGGGCAAAGAACCAAGTTTTCACCAGCCGATCGAACCAAAACGCCCTTGTGATAGCAGTCCAAGAAGATATCGTAGGCTCGTTTACCGGGCGCACCGGGAATAGAGGCCAGTTCTACTGCACCGGCCAGTCCCAAGCTTCGAATGCCAATGACATTGGGCAAGCCTTTGAGGCCGCTGTGCATGGCATCGCCCAAAACAGGGCCCATCTGACCGGCACGCGCAAACAGGTTTTCTTCTTTCAGCAACTTCAAGGTGGCGATGGCCGCAGCGCACGACACAGGGTGGCCCGAGTAGGTGTAGCCGTGGAAAAACTCAATGGCGTAATCGGGGGCGCCTGAATTCATCATGGCGTCGTAAATGAAATCACGGCACACCACACCGCCCAAAGGAATGACGCCATTGGTGACACATTTGGCAAAGTTGAGCATGTCGGGCACCACGCCGTAGAAATCAGCGCCAAAGTTG
>CAJCDH010000043.1 GCA_903961095.1 uncultured Burkholderiales bacterium
AGTGGCGCTGCTCACCATTTATGACATGTGCAAGGCGGCCGACCGCGGCATGGTGATGACCGATGTGAAGCTGTTAGAAAAGCAAGGTGGTAAGTCTGGGCATTGGTCTCTTGAAAAGTGAGCGCCAACAAATGAGCAAAACATTGCAAGAAATTTTGCAGCCCAGTCAGTTGACCCAAGTGTTGGATATTGGGGCCAACCCAATTGATGGAGATCCGCCATATAAAAAAATGCTCGAAGCCGGCTTGTGCGCGGTGACTGGATTTGAGCCTCAACCATCTGCTTTGGAAGAGTTGATGCGCAAGAAAGGGCCGAATGAAAGCTACCTGCCCTATGCTGTTGGCGATGGTCAGCCGCACCTCTTGAATATTTGCAGATGGTCAGGAATGACGAGTTTGTTAGAGCCAGATCCGGCTGCATTCAGTGTGTTTGAACTGCTAAAACCGAATGCAGAGATTGTGCATCGAGCACCTATCGAAACGAAGCGATTGGATGACCTGCAAGAGGTGATGCACATTGACCTTTTAAAAATCGATATCCAAGGCGGCGAACTTGATGTCTTTCAGTCTGGGCGCGAAAAGCTGAAAACAGCGGTGGCCATTCAAACGGAAGTCTCGTTCATGACGCTGTATAAAAATCAACCAACTTTGGGTGACATTGACATTGAGCTTAGACAACAAGGTTTTGTGCCGCACTGTTTTACCGATATCAAAAAATTTCCAATTTCTCCTTTGGTGGTGAATGGCGATCCTCGTCAGCCTACCAATCAGTTATTGGAGGCCGATATTGTCTATGTCAGAGACTTTACGAAACCTGAAACCATGACGGCGGAGCAAGTTAAACAGCTGGCGATGATCGCTCACCATTGTTATGGTTCTATCGATTTGGTGATGCGTCTGATCTTGGGTTTGGAGCAAACTCAGGCATTAGCCCAAGGCGAAAGCCTGCAGTATCTGGAGCTGCTGAAAGCTGGAAATTCATAAACGCAATATGAATTACGGGCGTACAGCTTTGATAAAAGCAAGCCGGCCTTTAAGTGCCCTTGCATGTATTGGGCAGGTATTTGGCGCTGAGGGGGTTGCTTGCAGCAGGACCACAAAGCCAAGCGCCAATTGACTTGCCACCATCTGTGCTACCGACCAGCGCGGTCGTGCCAGCTTGGAGTGGGGTGAGTGACACGGCATTGCTTTTGTCATCTGTGTTGCCCCGAAGTGTGGCGTGGTTGCCTACCACGGTGATGACGCCGTTGGCATCAACGGCCATGCTTGCAACATACTTGGATGCTTGGGTGGCACATGCGGCCGGCAGCGTGGCGCTGATGTCTGCCAGTGAGGCTGAGCTGACAAGTTCTGTGACTGCCGTTTTGCAGGGCGTGGCTGCCAACATCATTTCAGAAACTTTGGCGCGTACGGCGTAGTCTTGGTAAGCGGGCAATGCCAATGACCCTAAGACACCAATGATGGCAATGACCACCATGAGTTCAATCAAAGTAAAGCCGCGAAAATAATTGGAGCGTTGGCGTGTCATGAGGATCCTTGGTAAAGATCAATTTTAATCTTGATGACCACCGAGCAGGCATGCAAAAGCCGACCACACAGGGTCGGCTTGGCTACAAACGCTTGCTTGAATTTTAGGCTTGCGGGTCGGAAGTTGGCACTTTGTCGTGCTTCTTTTGGAGGTATTTGCCAATGGCCAAAACAGACAAGGCGCCGGCCGTAGCGGCCGCGTAATGCAGCCATGGGTTGTCTGCCGAGAACTCACGGAGTGCCACATCGCTGGCAATGGTTTCACCGCCTACCCAGCCAATTAAACAAGCGCCAAAGGTCACGATGATGGGGAAGCGTGTCATGAGTTTGATCATGATGGCACTGCCAAAAATCACCATGGGAATGCTAATGGCCAAGCCCAAAATTAAGAGCGTCATGTTGCCTTTGGCCGCAGCAGCAACTGCGATCACATTGTCTAGACTCATGACAATGTCGGCAATCAAGATGGTTCGAATGGCCGCCATCAAGCTGGCTTTCTCAACCTCACCCTCTTGCTCATCACCGTCTTCACTTAAGAGTTGAGCGCCAATGTACAAGAGCAAGATGCCGCCAATGATTTGTAAATAAGACAGCTCTAAAAGAGTAGCCGCTACGACGGTGAGTGCAATGCGAAGCACAACCGCTGCACCGGAGCCAAACAAGATGGCTTTGCGTTGTTGGTGTTCAGGCAGGGAGCGTGCCGCCAAGGCAATCACAACGGCGTTGTCACCAGACAAAATGATGTTGATCCAGATGATCTTCATCAAGCCGATCCAAAAGTCGGCGTTTTGTAACATTTCCATGTCAGTCCCTTTGCATTTTTAGTAGGAATAAGAACTGGCCTCAAAGGGCCAGTTCTTTTGTCGGGACTTGAATTTTAACGGCCCGACTGGGCCGTGGGATGCGTAAAACTGCTTATGGCAATTAGAGCATTGCTTTCAGCAAACGAGCCATTTCTGAAGGGTTGCGGGTAATTTTGAAGCCGCATTCTTCCATGATGGCCAATTTGGCATCGGCCGTGTCGGCGCCGCCAGAAATCAAGGCACCGGCGTGGCCCATGCGCTTGCCTGCAGGCGCAGTGACACCAGCGATGAAGCCAACGATGGGCTTCTTCATGTTGTCTTTGCACCAGCGAGCGGCTTCTGCTTCGTCGGGTCCGCCAATTTCGCCGATCATGATGACGGCATCGGTGTCGGGGTCGTCGTTGAAAGCGCGCATCACGTCGATGTGCTTCAAACCGTTGATAGGGTCGCCACCAATACCGACCGCAGAAGATTGGCCCAAACCGATTTCGGTCAACTGTGCCACGGCCTCATAAGTCAATGTGCCTGAACGTGAGACCACGCCAATGCGACCCTTGCGGTGAATGTGACCGGGCATGATGCCGATCTTGATTTCGTCGGGGGTGATCAAACCTGGGCAGTTGGGGCCGAGGAGCAAGGTTTTCTTGCCGCCAGCCGCTTCTTTGGCGCGCATGCGATTGCGCACTTCAAGCATGTCGCGAACAGGGATGCCTTCGGTAATGCAGATGGCCAAGTCGAGGTCGGCTTCAACGGCCTCCCAGATGGCGGCAGCTGCGCCTGCGGGTGGCACGTAGATGACAGAAACCGTAGCGCCGGTGTTTGAAGCCGCTTCTTTGACAGAGGCGTAAATGGGAATGTTGAAGATGGACTCGCCCGCTTTTTTGGGGTTGACACCTGCAACGAAACAGTTTTTGCCGTTGGCGTACTCTTGGCATTTTTCCGTGTGGAACTGACCGGTCTTGCCGGTAATACCTTGGGTAATGACTTTGGTGTCTTTGTTGATAAAGATAGACATGTAATTAACCTTTCACCGCTTTAACGGCAGCTTGTGCTGCTTCTGCCATGGTG
>CAJCDH010000044.1 GCA_903961095.1 uncultured Burkholderiales bacterium
ATTTTGCTATATTTTCCATACATGAATGTATGTTTTTGTGACATCCTTGTTTTTAAAGGGTTTTTCTCTGATTTAGAGCAAACTCTTGAAGGTTTACCATTCAAGTCACTGAAACCCACCTCTATGGGCCGCGCATGTTGAAGAAAATTGTCATTGCTTTTGGATTGGTCATTTCGGCCCTCGTGCTTGTAGTGGGCGGGCTCTATGCCAAAGGCGGCCAAGCAGAGATTCTTCTTTGGGTGGTCAAAATCTTTGTCAGAGTAGAGCATGCGCCTAACAGGGAAGTAACTTGGGCCACTGCAACTGCCAAACCAGCAAGCTTAGAAGCCAGTGCTGGCACCAAGCCTCCCAATGTGATTCTGATTGTGGCCGACGACTTGGGCTACAACGACATCACTTTAAACGGCGGTGGTCTGGCCAAGGGCACTGTGCCCACCCCCTTTATCAACAGTTTGGCACAGCAAGGCGCCAATTTTGAAACCAGTTATTCGGGCAATGCCACCTGTGCGCCTTCACGTGCGGCCATGATGACCGGGCGTTATCCCACGCGCTTTGGGTATGAGTTCACGCCAACGCCCAAACAATTCATGAAAGTCATTGGCCATTACAAGGGCCCCAACCAAGTGCATGACGCCATCTACCACGCTGAACGTGAGAAGGACCTCATCCCTTATGAAACCATGGGACTGCCACGCTCAGAAATTACGTTGGCCAAGTTGCTGAAGGGGCAAGGCTATCGAACCTTGCACGTGGGTAAGTGGCATTTGGGCGATGCACCTGAATTTAGAGCGTATGAGCATGGCTTTGATGAGTCTTTGTCGTTTCCACATGCCAGCTCACTTTATTTGCCAGAGAAAGACCCCAATGTGGTGAACGCGCAGCAATCGTTTGACATCATCGGCAGATTCCAATGGGCTGCAGGCAGTTTTGGCATGCGCTTTAACAACAGCGAACTTTTCAAGCCCAAGCGTTTCGTCACCGATTACCTCACTGACGAAGCAGAAAAAGCCATTGAGGCCAATCGCAATCAACCCTTCTTCCTTTACTTGGCCTACACCGCGCCGCACACGCCTTTGCAAGCCACCAAAGAAGACTACGCAGCACTTTCTCACATTGAAAATCACACATTGCGTGTGTATGCCGCCATGGTTCGCAATCTAGATCGCAACATTGGCCGTGTGTTGCAAACACTCAAGGACAAGGGCTTAGACGACAACACCATTGTGATTTTTACCAGCGACAACGGTGGTGCACATTACGTGGCTCTTGATGGTTTGAACAGTCCTTACCGAGGTTGGAAGGCCACGTTTTTTGAAGGCGGCATTCGGGTTCCGATGTTCATGCGTTGGCCCGCAGGCATTCCCAAAGGTGTGAAGCCGCAATTGCCTGTCAACCACATTGACATCTTCACCACGGTTGCTGCAGCCACGGGCGCCAAGATACCCACAGACAGACCCATGGATGGCATTAACTTGTTACCCCAAATAGCCAAGCCTGCCGACAAAGGGCCAGATCGCTCCTTGTTCTGGCGAACCGACACGTATCGGGTGATACGAAAAGGCGACTGGAAATTGCAAGTGACGCAAAACCCCAAAAAAGACTGGCTCTACCACCTAGCAACAGACCCGACTGAAAAAGTGAATTTGGCCACGCAAGAGCCTGCTAAAGTGGCCAGCATGAAGAAAGAATTAGAAGCTTTCAATGCGACGCAAGTGAAGCCTAACTGGCCTTCTATGGCGGAGGCTGCCATCGCCATTGACAAGCACATTTTGCAAAAAACGCTAATAAGCGACGAATACATTTTTTACAGCAACTGAACACACGCAAGCTGCAAACCGGAAAGGCTTGGGTGCTTTGATGGTGGTGTGTCTTTTGGTGCTTCTTATGGTGTCTCTTAGTTGGTGCGAATAAATGCCACCAAAGCTTGCGCCACTTCTTCTCCTTTGTCTTCTTGAACAAAGTGGCCTGCGCCTCTAATTTTGGTGTGGTTCTGATTGGCTGCACCTGGTACCAATTTCTGCCACATCCTTTCGCCACCTTTAGTGACGGGGTCGCGTGTAGCAAACAAAGTGACAAAGGGCTTGGTCCAAGCTTTGTACATGTCCCACGCTCTCTCGTTGGCCTCGCGAGCAGGATCGCTTGGGTGAATGGGCACCAATGTGGGAAACACTCTGGCACCAACTTTGTAGCGGCTGTTGGGGTAGGGTGCATCGTAAGCGGCCACAGCTTCATCACTTAAGCCTTGAGCGCAGCCAAAACGCACAATTTTGCCAATGGGAAACCAGGGGCTGTACATGGCAAAGGCGCGCCAAATGTGAAATGCCTTTGGTATTTTTTCTTTGCCAGTAGGCAAGCCACCATTGCTCAGGGCTATGCGTGCAAACCGCTCTGGCATTTCGGCCACCATGCGAAGGCCAATGAGTGAACCCCAGTCTTGGCAAAACAAGGTGATGCCCTTGGCATCGACAAATTCAAGCCAAGAACTCATCCACTGCACATGGTTTTCATAGGTGTAGTCTGAGCGTTGGGTGGGTTTGTCGGTGCGACCAAAACCTACTTGATCGGGCACCAGAACCCGCATGCCGGCCTGAACCAAAACTGGAATCATTTTTCGATAAAGAAATGACCATGCAGGCTCGCCATGCATGAGCAAAACAACGGGCCCGTCTTTGGGACCTTCATCGATGTAGGCAATGCGCAATCCGCCAATTTCGGTGTAGTTGGGGGCATAAGAAAAGTCGGGTAGGTTTTGAAATCTTTCCTCGGGTGTGCGAAGAAAGTTTTCGATGTGAGGCAATTGGCGCATGAAACTTGATCAATCTTTAAATGGCGTGAAAATTCAAAAAAACTCAAAAGCGATGACTGACGTCAATGCTTTTCTTTCCCGCTGGCAAGCTCAATAAATCCCCATCTTTGGCCACTTGAATCTTGCCCTTGAAAACTTCTGCCGTGCCTTTTAGAAACGCATCCACCAAGCCTGGCAGTGGAAGTGGCGGCGCAATGTGGTTGAGCAGCAAATAGGACACCTGCGCTTGCTGAGCAATTTCGGCAGCTTGAACAGGCGAGGTGTGGTAGTCCGTGATGTCCTTCATGATTTGTTCGAGCTTGTCACGTTTGGCCATTTTCGCACCCTCTTGTAGCAGCTTCATTAACTCCATGGACATGGCCTCGTGTATGAGTACGTCTACGCCCTGCGCAGCCTTGGTCACATGCACAGAAGGGGTGGTATCGCCGCTGATAACAATGCTTCTGTCTTTGTATTGAATTTTGTAGCCAACTGCAGGATGAATGGGGGCATGCGCCACACTGAAGGCATGAATTTTTGTGTCTTGACTGTCATATACCAGCGTGGTTTCAAATGCTTGGGTTTTGAACGCAACGGCTTTTGCGCCAAATCCACTGCTTGGAACAATGGCCTCGCCATGGTGCGCGACACGATAACCGCGGTCAAGGCTGTAGGCTTGCATGAAACCATTGACCACCGTTTCAACACCTTCAGGGCCATGAACTGTGACGGGTTGTGCGTTTGAATTGGACACCCAGCGTTGAAGCAGTAACTCACCTAGGCCATCAATGTGGTCGGAATGGAAGTGCGTGAGGAAGATGCCCTGTATGTTGCCTGCATTGAAACCCATTTTGTTGATGTTTCGCGCACTGGTGTTACCTGTGTCAAACACAAACATTTGTTGGCCTGCAATGACCAGGGTACAAGGCCCACCGCGCTGGTCATCGGGCATGGGGGACCCTGCACCACACACGGCAATGTGCAAGCCATCGGGTAAATCTTGAAGTGGATTGCTGCCCATTCGCTGTGCAGCCACGCGCTTTGCGATTTGCAAGCTAATGGGTTCTCGAAAGGCATACAAGCTGCCTGCAAGAAGCGCAAGCACAATCAGGGCTGAGCCCAATTTTCCAATTCGCATTTTTAAACTCCAAAAATTCTGGCCATTTGAACGCCAAAGCCTTGTATCCAAGGCGAGACGTACCTCAACTTGGGTCGATTGGCTTCACAAGCCTTGACAATTTGTTTCACAATGCCCTGTGTGCTTCGTGCTTCCAACAACTTGAACGTGGCATGTTCTTTTTTTCTCATTTTCTCTGCTTGGTGAGCAAAGTAGGAAGAGCTTCCCATCCATGCATATTTGCTGTCTGTCATGGCTTGGTTGAAACCAGTGTGAATTGCGCCGGGTTCAATCAGTGAGATGTGAATGTTTTTTTGAAGCTGGTCCATTTCGGCACGTAGCCCTGCCCCTGCAGCTGAGAGTGCAAACTTGCTCATGCTGTAGGGCATGAGAAAGGGCATGGGCACTCTGCCTGCAATGGAGCTGACCAGCAGCACCGTCCCTTTTTCACGCCGAATCATGCCGCTCAAAGCAACCTGTGTGAGCTCAAGGGTACAAAACAAATTGACTTCAAAAATTTGTCTTACGCGTTGCATGTCAACTTCCGCCAATGAGCCAGATTCGCCCATGCCAGCGTTGTTCACCAGAACATCGATGGCATAAGGCTCGATGAGTTGTCTGTCAGATGCCAAGGTGATGTCTAGCTTAAAAACTTCAAGCGGGATGCCCTTGTTTTGAGCCTCAAGGCTTAGCGCTTGGGCTTGGGCTTGCGTTTGGGTGGTGGCCAACACACGGTGCCCTCTGGCAGCCAAGGCAAATGCCGAGTCTTTGCCAATCCCAGAACCCGCGCCAGTGATCAAAATGGTTTTAGTCATGCAAAAATCGATTCGTTAAACAGAAGAGACATAAATGCGGGCAAGACGGTCCATCGAGCACCAGTAAAAATCGCGGTGCCAACCAGCGCTTGGAAATACGACACCCTGCATGAATCCTTCAGTTCTGATGCGCGCTTTTTCTTGGCCTGTTTCAATGTCCAACACAAGCACCTGTTCGTTAAAGCGGCTGTAATCATTGACGCACATTTCGCCCGTATTGGCAAACAACAGCATGTGGCTGGCCGCACCTAAATTTTCATGATGCCAAAGAGGACTCAATTCAACACCGTCCTCATTGCACTTTTGACTTGCGTCAATTCTCCAAGCGCGTAAATGGCGGTTTGCAGAGTCGTAGCCCACCACAATGCGCCTTTTCACATCGATCAGCGGTGGATTCGTAATGCTGCCATGGTGCAGGCCACTGACTTCCCAACTTTGATGTGATTGCGCATTGGTGAGTGACACCCGAATGAGTCGGTTAGCAGCTGGATGAATACCCGCGCCCAGCATGCTCATAAAGTAGTTGTGCTTGCCATTGTCCATGAACCATCCATGCTGACCGTCGATCACCATGTCCCACCCATAGCTTTGTGTTGAATTCTGGAGGTAATGAAACTCCCAGTCTGGATCTCGCACCAATTGTTGCGATGCTTTGTCCCAGTGGTATCTGAAAACGCAACTGACACCCACTAGATACACCGTGTTGCCATGGGCACTCAAGCGTGCAATTGAAGCTTCGGGACACGCGACATCGCTGCTGGCTAATTTGAAGCTGTCTGGGTGAAGTGTAGTGAGTTGAGCAGGGGTTGTTTCAGACAGATTTTTGGTCACGATCAAGCCATTGCCCAGCACCACAAAGCTGTTGTAGGGTTCATTGACCGGCAGCTCATAAGAAGCCACTGTTTGGCATTGGCGATTGAGTTTGTGCGCATATCGACCGTAGACCACAATGATGTAGCCGTTGGCATGAACCGCCATGCCGCCCGGCCACATAGGCCCACCTTCAAGCCTTGGCGAGCATTCAAGCGTTTCAAGTGTCAGGGGGTCGATGCGAGAAACTTGCGCCGAGGTGGCCAGTCCCAAGTAGGAACGAACCACAGAGTGAGTCAGAAGAAATACTTCGCCTGGGGCACCCAACACGGTCATGGTCGACATCTGAGTGCGTTTGGAAGTGCAGGCCAGCTTCATACCCGTTTGTAAATCTAAACAGGTACTGCTGTGAGGCGTTTGAAGCCTAGAAGGTCCTGCGTCTTCGCAAGGCCACGGGCTGTCAAAGTAACCAGATGGCGCCATGGTGTTGGCTCAATGGGCCGGTTGAGAGAGTGCGCTTTTTTTGCGCCGACGCCAAGCCCAGAATGTTCCTAGCAAAAGCAATCCCAAGATGCCGATCAGATGCAACTTGTACCTAGGCCAGTAAACAAACACCAGCGAGTTGATGATGACCTGCTGAATGGGGTCGTAGTTTGAAGGCATCTCAAGAACGCCATTGGCTTTGGCCCATTTGGCATAGTCGGCTTGCATGCTTAAAAATATTTCTGGTAACGCGTGTTGCAGATCTTGCGTTTCACCAGGGTCTTTGGCAATGTTGAACAAATGCCATTTGCCATCGCCAACGGGTGCCAAGTTGCTCAGCAATTTGTAGTCACCCCTGAACAAGGCTTTGTTGCCAGACAACTCGTATCCAAGTATTTCATCGGGCCCTCTAACTCTTGTAGCATCACCGGTGATGACTGGCATGAGACTGTGACCACTTAAGGGATAGATGGTTTGCCCTTTGTAAAGGGTGCCAGGATGTTGCACGCTGGCCAAGTCAAGCAAGGTAGGCACAATGTCATTGACATGTGTGAGGCTAGCATGCACCCGGTTGCTTGCAGACTTTGGCATGTTGGGGATGCCCGAAACAATCAAGGGCACTCGAATGCCACCTTCGCCCGCAAAAAACTTGTAGGTGCTTAAAGGTGCTGCGGCAGCACTTGCCCAGTTGGGGCCAATGATGCTGAAGGTACCCTTGCTTCCCAATCGATCTAGATCGCGGTTGTAATTTTGATCTAGCCACCAACGACCCACGGCCAACGCATAGGGATCGGTGGCCTCTGCGCCATTGTCTGAAAGGAACATAAAAACAGTTTGATCAAATTCACCTGAATCTTTCAAGTGAGCGATGAGGCGGCCAATGTGAAAGTCCATGGCCTCGGCCATGGCTGCATAAACTTCCATGCGACGTGCTTGATAAACTTTGTCTGCGGCACTCAAAGAATTCCATGCCACATGGGTAGAGGGCAAGTTGGCCATTTTGGAATTGGCTGGTACCAGCCCAAGCGCTATGGCTTTTGCGCGACGCTCGTTGCGCAACACATCCCAGCCAGCGTCATAGCGGCCTTTGTATTTGTCAATGAAAGACTGGGGCGCTTGAACCGGAATGTGGTTGGCCTGAAAAGCAATGTAGGCAAAAAAGGGCTTGTCTGATTTGGCATCGGCTTTGAGGTACTCAAGCGTTTTGTTGATGTAAAACTCCGATGAGTAAAACTCCTTGGGCATCTTGGCTTCTTGCCCATTGTCGTACCAATAAACTTTGTCTGTCAGGTCTAAATACAGCTTGCCTGTTTCCCAGTTGTCAGAGCCACTGTCGCCCATGACCAAGGAGCGATCAAAGCCTCTGGCGGGCGGTAGATTGTGCGGTTCTTTGCCGACATGCCATTTGCCTGCCGCGTAGGTTCTGTAGCCACTGTCTTGCAGCAAACTTGACACCGTGACCACGCGCTGATTGAGCACACTCAAGTACCCAGCTCGGCCCACATGTGATTGTGGAATGGTTTCGCGCATATTGCCCACACCGTTGAGGTGATTGTCGACGCCTGTTAGCAGCATTGAACGGGTGGGCGAACAAGAGGCGCTGACATGGAAGTTTGAAAAGCGCATTCCTGTTTGCGCCAATTGATTGAGGTGAGGCGTTTGAATTTCACTGCCAAATGCACCGACATCACTGAACCCCCAGTCGTCTGCCAGCATCACAACGATGTTGGGGCGTTTGGCCGATACGGGTGTGCAAATGAGTAGCGCGGCGCTGGCCATAACGGCCAGCCAGGTTTTGAGGGTACTGCTTGAGATGGTCATGTTTTAGTGAGAGGGAGGCAGATCAAACCGATCGTGCAAAGTTTTTTCAATGACCCAGAATCTGTCTTGACCCCAGACTGCTGTGTCTTCAAATTTGAAGGAGGGAACACCCCATAAGCCCAGTGCAAAAAGAGCTTGTCGGTTTTGCTCCGCAACGGCACGCCAATGTTGTTCGTTGGTTTGACTCTTCAAAATATCTTTGGCAGCTTGCCAGTTCAAACCACACCGCTCAACGATGATTTGAAGATGCTGATCTGTGCCAGCATCTAAACCTTCTGACCAAACGCCTTGCATGAAAGACATGACATAGTCTTCAGCCAGTTCGTGCATTTGGGCAAATGGAATCAGAGCCAAGCCTCGCTCTGTTGGTTTGCCCACTGGGTCATTGAGACGGCCAAATGGCACATTTTGAACAAAGGCTTCGCGAGCTGCATCCAAGCTGATGTACCTTCTTTTTTCGGCGGGCACTGGCAAGCCGCGCATCACCATGGGCAGCACATAGCGCAAGTTCACTTGTAAGCCATTGTCTTTGGCCCAATGAAACAATTTGGCGCAACTGAGGGCTGTGTAAGGGCTTCTTAAAGAGAAAAAGAAATCGATGCTCGTGCCTTCAGGCACATGCCCCAATCTTTGATATTGAGGCGTGAAAAATAAAGGCGGGCGTTGCCCCTCATTCATGGCTGGTTTTAATTTTGAAAGACCAAGATCTATCAGCCTTGCTTCTAAATGGTGCAGTCGATCAATGCCCCAATACCACTCACCTTCGTAATAAATCACGCCACTTAAATAGTGGCCCCATTTTTTTCGCAAGCGATGAGACGTATCAAGAGATTCTTTGCTAATGTGTGTTGACCCAGCAGAATTGTTGGGCATGCTGGCCCCTTGTAGCCCGTATTGCTTTGCCAAGCGCTCTGCATCAATTTGGCTGTATGCCGCTAATTTTTCACGCTCTGGTACCGCAGAGTCTTCTGGGGGTCCCACAACATGTTGCAAGACTGAAATCGAGTACTTTGTTTGTAAGAGTGGTATGGCTTGGGCCAGTAACAGTGAGTAAGGATCGTTTAGCTCATGGAAGAAATGTAAAACGTGAGGGCGTTGTTGAGCGATGCGTTTGGCTTCAGCTTTTTCACGCAAGGCCATCAGGCGGCTGCGTGATAAAAAATGTTGGCTGATGACGGGCATCAGCCAACTCTTGAGACTGCGAACGGTCATTGGCGCTAGGGTTGAAACTAAACCACAGTGACCTTAGGCATGCAAATTTAAATTACCAAGCCTTGACAAAACGCAGTTGCAAGCTTTTTGCAACGATGGCATTGCGGCCACCAAAGTTATCGCTGAGCTGCAAATTAATACCTGCATCTTTACCCGGGAGTTTGAATGACACAAAGGGGCCAACGCCATTGGTTTTGTAGCGATTGCCGCCAGCTGGCGCACCCGTTCCCGTGTCGTCTGATATTTGTTGAGTTGTAAACATATTTACGCCATAGGCCCAGTCACCGTTGACTTTCACGATGCCGCCTTCAGCGTAAATAAAATTGCCGCTCTTGTAATCGGTGTCTTTGTTGCG
>CAJCDH010000045.1 GCA_903961095.1 uncultured Burkholderiales bacterium
ATTTTTTTGATATACAATCCTTTGTTCTTGTCCTGAGAGCCCAGGTGGCGGAATTGGTAGACGCACTAGTTTCAGGTACTAGCGAGTAACTTCGTGGGGGTTCGAGTCCCTTCCTGGGCACCAAGTTTAATCAAAGCTGCACACAAAGCAGCTTTTTTTTCGTGCAAATTTTGCAAAACCTCATGGCCATATGTTCGCAAATTTGCGCCGCAATTTTGTGACAATTTGCAAACCATTTTGGGGCGCACTTTATTTGGGGCGCACTTTAAACAGGCAACGCAATCAGATCGTGACCTTCCACGCCAACAATGCGTGCGCGAATTAACTCACCCGCCTTGTATGTCTTGCTGATTTTCTCGGGCGGTAGCAGTCTCACCACACCATCAATCTCGGGGGCATCGGCATAAGACCGACCCATACCGCCCTTCTTGCCCATGGCTGTGGCAGAGTCCACCAAGACTTGCATGGTAGCTCCAATGCGTTGCTGCAAGCGCTGAATAGACACCTCTTCGGCAACAGCCATAAAGCGCGAACGCCGCTCTTCCCGGACCGTTTCAGGCAGCATGCCTGGCAATTCGTTGGCGGTGGCGCCTTTGACGGGGCTATAGGCAAAACAACCTGCTCGGTCAATTTGCGCTTCGCGGACAAAGTTGAGCAAGTGTTCAAACTCCTCTTCTGTCTCACCCGGAAAGCCCGCAATGAAGGTGCTGCGTATGACCAATTGAGGACACATTTCTCGCCACTTTTGAATGCGCTCTAAATTCTTCTCGCCGCTGGCTGGACGCTTCATGCGCTTGAGCACATCGGGGTGGCTGTGTTGTAAGGGAACATCCAAATAGGGCAAAACCAAACCTGTGGCCATGAGCGGCACAATGTCGTCAACACTGGGGTATGGGTACACGTAGTGCAAGCGCACCCAAGCGCCGTGTTTTTGCGCCATCTCACCCAAGGCTTGGACCAATTCAAGCATGCGAGTTTTGATGGGGCGGCCATCCCAAAAACCCGTGCGGTATTTGGTGTCCACGCCATATGCGGAGGTATCTTGACTGATCACCAACAACTCTTTCACACCGCCTTCAAACAAGGCTTGCGCTTCTTTCAACACATCGCCGATAGGCCGTGACACCAAATCGCCACGCATCGAAGGAATGATGCAAAAGGTACAGCGGTGATTGCAGCCTTCGCTGATTTTCAAATAGGCATAGTGACGTGGCGTGAGTTTGAGACCTGCCTCGCCAAATGAGTTGGGCACCAAATCCAAGAAGGGATCGTGAGGCTTAGGCAAATGAGCATGCACCGCATCCATCACTTCCTGGGTAGCGTGCGGGCCTGTGACGGCCAGCACACTGGGATGAATTGCACGGACTAAATTACCACCACCCTCGGCTTCTTTGGCGCCCAAACAACCTGTGACGATCACTTTACCGTTAACGTTCAAGGCTTCAGAGATGGTGTCCAGACTTTCCTTCACGGCATCGTCAATGAAGCCGCAGGTGTTGACGATGACCAGATCAGCACCTTCGAATGTTTTGGAGGTTTGATAACCCTCGGCGCTGAGTTGCGTGAGGATCAACTCAGAATCGGTAAGGGCCTTGGGGCAACCCAAGCTCACAAATCCCACCTTGGGGGCGGCTGTGAAGGCCGGTCCAGCAGATGCGGAGTTGGAGGGGGTTGCTGTTGCCTTACCAAGGCTCGTGCTTGCAATTTCGTTCATGGGCGTATTGTCCCAGTAATTTGGTCAGCCTGAGAGATACCCCGCAATGATCTGAGTCTAGATTCGAATTCAGGGCTTGAGGCCAAAGGCATTGAGGAATTGAGCGGTTTGCTTTTGCATTTGCTCCTGCATTTGGCTCATGATATTTTGCGACTGGTGTCCCATTTTGGACTGCATGAGCATGAGAGACTGTAAATTGCTTTCTAAATAAGCACCCATATGGCCCTGCATGGCATGTCCATAGAAGCGAATGATGTTGGCCAAAACAGCTTCCGTGAACATGGGTGCACCTGCCGATTCCTCCTCCAAAATAATTTGGAGCAGGAGGTTGCGAGTAAGGTCTTCGCCTGATTTGGCATCCCGCACCACAAAGGTTTGACCTTGCATGACCAATTGCTTAATTTCACTCAAGGTGACGTAGCTTGAGGTCGCGGTGTCGTAAAGCCTTCGATTTGGGTATTTTTTAATAACCCTCTGGGCTTGGCCTGTTGTCGATTCAGAAGCCGGGGCTGTATGACTTTCGCTAGCAGCATGCGTTTTGGCGGCGGATTTTCTGACCATAATTTACACACTTCTATAAATGAAGAACAATCTGTATTGAAAAAAAGCTTTTGACAACAGTATGCTGCACCGCAACAGATTTTAAAGTTACCCACTTAGCCACTTATACGGGGAGTTACCCTCGAAACACTCGTCAAATGGTCAGGACACAATCATTTCATTCAAAGGATGGCCCGTGAACAAAGTAGATACGCTCATTCAAAATGCACTGGTGTTTGATGGCTCAGGCGCAGAACCAGTGTTGCAAGATGTAGCGATTGCCCAAGGCATCATCGTGGGCATGGGCACCAATTTGGCTTACACCGCCGAACATTGTGTCAATGCGAGTGGCTTGGCACTCATGCCCGGCATCATAGACTCGCACACACACTTTGATGCCCAAATTACCTGGGATTCCCACGTACGCCCCTCCCCCGCATTAGGCGTGACCACTGCAATCATAGGCAATTGCGGATTTACGATTGCGCCTTGTCGCCCCAAAGACCGTGAACTCACCATGCGCAACTTGACGCAGGTGGAAGGTATGTCATTGCAAGTCTTACAACACGGCATAGATTGGGACTTTGAAACCTTTCCAGAATATTTGGCCATGCTGAAGAAAAAGCAATGCGCCATCAATGTGGCAGCCTACATTGGCCACTCCTCTGTCCGCACATGGGTGATGGGGGAAGACGCTAACAAACGAGAAGCCACTTCCGCTGAAATTGCAGAAATGGCCACCGTGGTTCGCGATGCCATGGCGGCAGGTGCCATTGGTTTTGCAACCAGCACCAGCCCTGCGCACAATGGCGAAGGTGGTTTTCCCATGCCCTCGCGTTTGGCCTCTGACGAAGAAATGATGCAACTCACTTTGGCCATGAGCAGCCAGGGTCGGGGCGTGTACATGGTGACCAAAGGTGGTCAAATGCCAGTGTCATTTTTAGAGTCATTGGCTGCAGCTAGCAATCGCCCAGTCATGGTGGCTGCCCTGCTGCACAACTCAACCAACCCCGACGGGGTCTTTAATGATTTGAAAGCCATTAGCGAAGCCAACGAGCGCGGCCACAATTTGAAGGGGCAAGTTTCCTGCTGTCCTTTGAGCATGGACTTCACATTTGCATCGGCTTACCCCGTAGAGGGCTTGAGAAATTGGAAACCTGCATTGGGATTGCAACACGACGCGCTCAAAACCTGTTTAGCCAGCGCTGAATTCAGAGCCAAGCTGAAAGAAGAACTTTTGCAAACTGCATCCTTTCGATTGTTTAACAACGAATGGGACAAAGTGCATGTGGTTGAAACATTCAAAACTGAAAATCAAATTTACGAACATCAAAGTGTGGCGACTTTGGCAATGCAAAAAGGCGTAGACCCACTTGACTTTGCACTCGATCTGGCGCTTGAAGAAGACTTGCAAACTGTGTTCACAGCCATGTTGCTCAACAGTGATACTGCGGCCGTTGGCAAGTTGCTCAATCATCCGCACAGCTTGGTTTCCCTCAGCGACGCAGGTGCTCACCTTACATTTTTCAATGACGCGGGGTTTGGTTTGCACCTTCTAGGCTATTGGGCTCGCGAGATGGGAGTCATGAGCATGACCGAAGCTGTGCATCGGCTCACCGCACAAGCTGCCGAAATTTTGGGCTTGAAAAATAGAGGTCTTCTTCATCGAGGCTATGCAGCCGACCTGTTGCTGTTTGACCCCCAGACTGTAGGACGCGGCCCCAAAAAACGCGTCTTCGATTTGCCTCTGGGAGCGCCTCGACTGCATACCGATGCCATTGGCGTGCGAGGCGTTTGGGTCAACGGACACCTGACAGCCGATGAAAACGGCATGCGAGAAAAGATCCAACTGTCTGGTCAACTCATGACTGAATTTAATTAAAAAGACAACAATTTAAGCCCATTATTTGAGGTCAAATCAACATTTTTTCAACCAGTGATATTGTTCGTTTATGAAAATCCATTACATCTTTGCTTTGTTCTTCATCTTCTGGAATCAATACGCCATGGCCATTGAAGAGCCCCGGTTTACGCTGGTCATCAAGACTGGCACTTTTGAGGTACGCCAGTACGCACCCATGTTGGTTGCCGAGACTGTGGTGGATGGCGATATGGATGGCGCGTCCAACCGGGGTTTTCGAAAAATTGCAGACTATATTTTCGGCAACAACCAATCTGTCCAAACCGGTGGTTCTTCTAAAATAGCCATGACCGCACCTGTCACACTTGAGCCGCAATCCGAAAAAATTGCGATGACAGCGCCCGTCACCATGAGCTCAGCCAACAACAGCACCAGCGACATCAATATGACAACCAGTAACAAATGGCGCGTCCATTTTGTGATGCCTTCGCAATATTCCATGGCCAATATCCCTCAGCCAAAGAATGCCGATGTGAAGTTGCGAGAAATTCCAGGTAAAAATTTTGCGGTTAACAGCTACACAGGCTTCAACTCTCAGGCTCGTGTTCAAGCCAAAACAGATGAACTCATGGCATGGGTTCAGGAAAAAAATCTGAAAGTATTAAGCAGCCCGCAGCTTTCACGCTACGACCCCCCTTGGACCTTGCCCATGTTTCGCCGCAACGAAATCATGATCGAGATTGAGGAAACCAAGTCCGCCAACTGACTCTGTTTATTTTTTGAACGGATCACTGAATTTAGGATCTGTCGTCAGTGTTGTGTCGGTCAGTGTTTTCATAAAAGACACCAATGCTGCTTTGTCATCGGCAGACAAACTGAGCCTTAAGGGAACACCATTGGGAGCCAATCTGTTGCCGTCTAAGGCTGGGCCCAACTTGACACCGCTGTTGTAGTGCTCCACAACTTCTTCTAAGCTGGCAAAACGTCCATCATGCATAAACGCTTTGGAAAGAGCCACATTTTTAAGGGATGGTGACTTGAATAGAACGGTCTCGCCAGCATCAAGTCCATTGCTACGCGAATTGGCGGCCAGCGCAAATGTGGGTGGTTGATGACACGCACTACAACCTGCACCGCCATTGTTGGGGCCTGCGATGAAGAGCTGCCTGCCTCTATCTTCTTGCACCGTAAATCCTGGCAGTGGCGTGCCCAATCCGCGGTTGTTGGCATTCGGATTGAAAACTTGGGCATAAGCTGTATCCCAGCGACTGTTCGATGAAATCATGGCGCGCTGAAATTGACCAAGCGCTTGTTGAATTCGAGTTTCCGTAATGACTGCGTCGCCAAAAGCAAAGCTGAATAAATCGGGGTAATAAGAGCTTGCGTTCATTTTATTGATCAGCGCAGGGATACCACCGACACCAGCTGTAAATCCCATTTCTATCGGATGTTGTATGGGTTGACTTGCTTGCAACTCAATTGAAGTAGCACGTTTATCCCAAAACATACTGCCTGGCTGATAGAAGCGGATATTGCCCAATCGCATGGCATGGGCTGTTGTAAAAGTTGCCCCAGAAAAACCAACGCTGAAACGGCGAGGATCATCAAAACCACTGGCTTGCTGATGACATGAACTGCAGGAAATTGTGTCGTTGATACTAAGACGTTTGTCGTAAAACAAGACTCTTCCCAAGGTGGCAATCTGATTACGGACAGCACTGTTGCTAGGCGTATTGTCTAGCGCCACAGTTGTCTCGTCGTAATAGACCGGCAAAACTGGCGCGGCATAGTTCGACAAATTGGTAAGGCTCAGGGTGGTGTATTCCGAGATACCGGCAGAAGTGGTAATTGTGGTGTTTGTTGGTGTGCTGGAAGATGAACCACCACCACATCCAACAAGAAAAGCACTGAGTGCCATCCAGGTCAATTGAGTCAATGTTTTTTGGATGATGTCTTGTTGAATTGAACGCATACGACGAATGAATTTGGCACTGAGACCACCAAAAACCAACAAAGCTGAAGCTTTTAAAATCAATCAGCATCAAGCAAATGAAACTCTTGAAGCGTTGGGCCAGATGTCGATAATGCCATCGACTCTTGACACAATCGACAGACTCATGTGTAAAGTTTCGTTAAAGATTTTGTCGTTTGTTCAAGCCGATTGAGGCCAGAAAAGACCCCAAGAGTTCATTCTGATTTTTGCAATTTGAACTCATGCCAAAGCAAATAAAGGCCACTCATTACCACGACGCACGCCCCTATCACCACTGCGCTGTCAGGAATTTGACCAAACACCAACCAGCCACCCAAGGTCATGTAAATAATTTGTTGGTACAAAAAAGGACCCAGCACTGCGGCGGTAGCATATCGATGCGCAAGCGCCGTCGCAGTATGTCCAAGTCCACCCGCTAAACCCGTCAAGACAATTAAACTCCAGGTGAACCAATCAGAGGGCATTTGCCATTGCCACAATGCCATTGGCGCTAACAACAAAGAGGGTACCGCCGCAGATACAAGCTGCGTCGAAATAGGATGATCACTCCCGGCCAAACGGCGCGTCATCAAATTGAAAGCCGCATACAAAAAAGCATTGATGATGCTCAGAAATATAGCAGGATGAAACCCATGACTTCCAGGCCTGATGATGATGAGCACACCAGCAAAACCAACACAAATAGCCAGCCACCTTTTAGCATCTAATTTTTCGTGAAGAAGCCAAGCAGAAATAAGCGCAATCAAAATAGGCACTGAAAACTGAACCGCACCTACTTCAGCCAGCTGTAAAAATTGCAAGGCATAAAAGTTTAGCCCTGTCATAAGGGCGAGCATCAAACCCCGCAAAAATTGCAAACTTGGGTTTTTAATTTTGAACAAATCTGGCCCCATAGAGGGCATGAATATAGCTGTCGTCAAAATAGTGTGGAACACAAAACGCAACCACACCACTTGCAACACGGGCAAAGTTTGAACCAGCCATTTGGCACTGGTGTCGAGCACTGCAAACAGGAGGGTGGTCACTGTCACCAATGCAATGCCAATTTGGCGATTGCGGGCGGTATTGCTTCTTAGTTGTGACATGAAATCAATTACTTCACCACCCGCTTGATGGTATTTTGGAAATGTGTCTCAACTGCTTTCTTGATTTTCTTGCCATCACGCTGCGCCAGTGCTTGGGCAATAAGTTCATGGTCTTCTAAAGCACCTTGCCAATTGTCGGGCGTGCTGTTACCGCTGTAGCGCAAACTTCGCATGCGTTTGCTGAGGGTGTTGTGCACCATGGTTAAAGAATCGTTGTCAGCCATTTCGACCAAGGCATCGTGAATTTTTTGATTCAACTCAAAATACTCAGGCCTTTTACCCTTTGCATACAAACCCCTCATCTTGTCATGTAAGGCCAGTACTTGGTCAATTCGCTTCTGTTCGGCCTTGCATGCTTTTTGCGCAGCAAAACTCTCAAGCATGCCCATGACTTCCAACATATCGGCGGCGTCTTTGGGGCTGAAGGATTTGACCACAGCCCCACGCAGCGGCAACAAATCTACCAAGCCCTCAGATGCCAGTACTTTCAAGGCCTCTCGAATGGGCGTTCTAGAGACCCCCAAATCTCTGCCAATTTCCATCTCAGGCACCCTTTCTCCGGGCTTGATATGCGACTCGACAATCAAACTTCTAAGACGGGCTGTAACCTCTGAATGCAAAGAGGTTCTGGCAATTGGATCCTTGGTGGCCATTGGTTGGTATTTTGATAGATCTGAGGGTAATAACTAATGTTGTGGATTCTACGAGATTCACTATACTGAATCCGTAATTACAGATTACGAAAAAACCAAAAGCCCGAAATGACTCAACCCACCATCGCTTTATTCACCGGTGACCCTGCTGGTATCGGCACCGAACTGGTTCAAAAACTCTTGAACCACAGCACCGCACAGCAAGCTGAAAAAATTATTTTGATTGGCCAACAAGGCAGCGTCCAAGTTGCGTCCAATGTGACCTGGCACGATTGGTCTGGCTTCAATGCGCCAGCCTTTCCCAAAGCCACTTATGACGCCAACAATGGCGCATACATGATTGCCGCTCTGGCCGAAGGCGTTTCATTGGTTCGCGATGGCAAAGCCCATGCCTTTTGTTTTGCACCTCTCAACAAAAGCGCGCTGCGAATGGGCGGCATGCATCAAGAGGACGAACTTCGCTGGTTTGCAGAATTTCTCAATTACAAAGGTGTGTGCGGTGAACTCAATGTGCTGCAAGACCTTTGGACCTCGCGTGTCACATCCCATGTCGCACTCAAAGAAGTGAGCAGTTTGCTCAGCAGTCAAAAAGTGTTTGAGTCTATCGAGATGATTGCCAAGGCACTGAAAGCTTCTGGCAAAGCCAAGCCCCGTCTGGCTGTTTGCGGGCTTAACCCACACAATGGTGACAACGGTAACTACGGCGATGAGGAGATCAAAATCATTGCGCCCGGCGTAGAGATGGCGCAAAAGGCTGGCATCCCTGCTGACGGCCCCTTCCCTGCCGACACCGCCTTTGTGCGTGCTATTCGAAAAGAAGGTGGTTATGACGGCGTTGTCACCATGTACCACGACCAAGGACAGATTGCCATGAAGCTCATGGGCTTTGAAAAAGGTGTCACTGTGCATGGCGGCTTGCCCATTCCAGTCACCACACCAGCACACGGCACCGCATATGACATTGCAGGGCAAAACTTGGCCAATCCTCAGGCCATGTTCAACGCTTTCGATCTGGCATGCCGAATGGGGCAGCACCACCAACAACAAAACGCATAAGCAAATTCAATTCTTCAACTTACAAGGAGACATCATGAAAAAATATCTAGCCCTTATAGCGTCTGCAATTTTGTTGACGCTCAATGCACAAGCCCAAACCACTTACCCCAGCAAGCCCGTCAAACTGATGGTGGGCGCCGGCGCAGGCGGAGGCACCGACATCATTGCGCGAATGTTGGCCGAAAAAATGAGCGAGTCTCTCAAAGGCACTTTCATTGTTGAGAACAAACCAGGTGCATCCAACACCATCGCAGCCGATCTCACGGCCAAAGCCGCACCCGATGGTCACACGCTGCTGGTGGCCACCAATACAGGTCAGGCCATTGCGCCACATTTGATCAAATTGGCTTTTGACCCTATCAAAGATTTAACACCTGTGGGCTTGGTTGTCACTGTGCCCAATGTTTTGGTGGTGGGTAGCAACGTACCTGCCAACACCGTCAAAGAGTTGGTGGCTCTCATGAAAGCCAAGCCAGATGATTTTAAATATGCCTCCTCAGGGGTTGGCAGCACCCAGCACATTGCTGGCGAAGGCTTTGACATTGCCGCCGGTGTGAAGAGCGTCCATGTTCCCTACAAAGGCAGCGCACAAGCTCACTTAGACATCATTGCGGGCAATGTACAAATGATGTTCGACACCACTTCTTCAGCCATGGGACAAATTAAGGCAGGCAAGTTCAAACCCTTGGCAGTCACCACATCTCAACGCACAGCCGAATTACCCAATGTACCCACATTGGCAGAGGCTGGCGTATCTGGTTTTGAGATGAGCACATGGTATGGCGTGTTCGTGACAACCGGCACACCGCCCGATGTCGTGACCAAATTGCAAAACGAACTGGCGCGCATCATCAAACTGCCCGATGTGCAAGCTAAACTAAAAGGCCTAGGCGGTGAGCCTGGCAACATCAGCCCTGAAGATTTTAGTAAACTGAATCGTCAAGAGTTTGAGCGGTTTGGTAAGCTCATCAAGCAAGCAAATATCAAGATGAATTAATGAGTGATCACCACACTGTTCCTCTCTTTCCCCTCTCACAAGGCTTGTTTCCCGATGGCATGCTACCGCTTCAGATTTTTGAAGTGCGCTACCTAGATCTGATTAAGCGATGCCATCAACAGCAACTGCCTTTTGGTGTGGCATGGATCAAACAAGGAAGCGAAGTCCAAGTACCCGGTGAAGTGCCAGCGCTCCATTCGCTGGGTTGCATGGCGCACATTCGAGAAATGGAGCAAGTTCAGCCCACGTTTTTTCGCATTGTTTGCCAAGGTGGGTTGCGCTTTCAATTGCACGACGTTCAACCCGGCCCTTTTGGGGTTTGGCAAGGCAGTGTGAGCTACCTGCCGCAAGATCATGAGTTAGAAGTACCTGCCGCCATGCAGCCCTATGCCGACCGGCTTGGCAAAGTGATCGCTAAAGCACAGCAACAAGGCGTGATTGACAGGCTGCCCATCTTTCCACCTTATCACTTAGACCAATGCGGTTGGCTGGCCAACCGTTATGCAGAGGCCATGCCCATCAAAGCAGAAATTAAGCTGCAACTTTTGGGTGAGCTCGATCCTCTGAAACGCTTAGAAGAAATCGCTCGTTTAAGTTAACTGCTGCTTACTGAGCTTTGATACCGTTGGCTTTGATGAGAGATCCCCATTTTGTAATTTCATTGCCCAAATGATCAGAAAGGTCTTTGGGGGTGCCACCAAGTGGCGTGGCGCCTATGTCTGCCAAGCGTTTTGTGAATGCGGGATCTTTGAGAATTTTGTTCACTTCTGAATTCATGCGGGCAATGATTTCTGGCGAAGTGCCCCGCGGTGCCAACAAAGCAAACCAAGTGGTTGACTGCAATTTTGGAAAACCCAATTCCAGTGTGGTGGGGACATCAGGCAATGCAGGAGAACGTGTCGGTGACATCACCGCCAAAGCATTGACCTTACCCGCCTTCACTTGCGTTGCAATGCCAGGAATGAGTTGAAACATCAACTGGATTTCGTTGGAGATGAGGTTGGTAGTGGCGGTGCCTGGCGCATTAAATGGCACGTGAACCATTTTGGTACCTGTTTCGCGCATAAACAATTCACCAGCCAAATGCATCGAACTGCCAATACCCGTAGAACCAAAATTCAATTTACCAGGGTTGGCTTGCGTGTATGAGACAAACTCTTTGACACTTTTAGGCGGCAAGGATGTGTTGAGAACCAAGATATTGGGTACATCACAAATGAGCGCGATAGGATCAAAATCTTTTTGCGGATCGTAGGCAATCTTTTCATAAAGATTGATATTCACAGCCAAGGTGCCAGCCCAGGAAAATAAAAATCGATAACCATCTGGCTGAAACTTGGCTGCTGCAGCTGCGCCAATATTGCCATTGGCTCCTGGGCGATTGTCAATCACAATACTGGTCTTTAAATTGGCAGCTAATTGCTCAGCCAACAAACGTGCGATGGTATCGCCAGTACCGCCGCCGCCTGGAGAAGGTACCGTGAGTTGAATGGGCCTTCCAGCTGCTGGCCATTCGTTGGCGTTGGCTGAAGCCATCAAGGCACAAGCCACAAGCAATGCCAAAGGTTTGAATTTGCGAATCAGTTTGTACATAGATCAACTCTCTTTTTTAAACAGTTGGAAAAACGGGTTCGCCTAAGTTAAGCATGAGCCGATTGGCCCAAGCAAAAATGGCGACTGAATGGATGAGGTCTAAAATTTCTGAATGATGGAGACCTGCGTCTTTTAATTTTTGCACACTGTTGGCATTCACTTGGTCAGGATTGAGCGTTAACTCAATTGAAAAGTCAACAATGGCACGCTCGCGTTCGGAAGTGCCTGCCCCTTGAGGTTCTTCAAAAACCTGCTCAATCACGTCTTGCCTTTTAGCCAACTGCTCAAAACGCTGGGCATGCACAGAGGCACAGTAAACACAACCATTGATTCTAGAAACAACCGTAGAAGCAAGTTCACGCTCGGCTCTAGACAAACCACCTGGCGCATACATGATGGCGTTAAAGGCCAAGGAGCGTTGCCGCAAAATTTCTGGCTGATGCACTAAAAATAAATAGTAATCTGACTCTTTGGCTTTGGGGTGACTTTCCTCCAGCACCGACATTTGAGCAGGTGTGGCATGAGCCAACTGAACAACATCCAACCAGGCTTTCCAGCCAAGCGTGGCGTTGGTAAAGCCTTTGATGTGAATGGGCAAACTCATGATTGCAACTCCAAAGCATGCATGGCTCGCAAGCCTGCGGCCACACGAACTTGGTAGGAGACAAAAGAAATAAGTTGCGCCAAGGTGACCACCTCAGGAGTGCTTAAACCTGCAGCTGGTAGCGCTGCCAGCGCTATTTTGTCTGCCTGAATGGGCTTGGTAATAAGGATCTGAGTGAAGTTCAACATGGCCTCTAAACGGGCGTTTCCAATTTGATGCGTATCGAAGTTTTGAACATGCTCTAAGGTTTGAGAATCGGCCCCAAGGCTTGCCAACCTCAATGCATATTCCTTTGCCAAATCGGTTGCTGGAGTGAGCAAGCAAGCGTAAAGAGCGACATACAGCCTCTCTTGCACACTCATGCCAGGCAGTGCTGGGTCAAACAAACCTTCTTCGCTGCCCTGCGTGGCATCAAGCACTTTTTGACGCTCTCGCCTTATGGCATATGTCTGGCTTTGGGCAGACAAACCTGTTAAACGGTCTAGGGTATCGCTTAAATTCTGATTCTGCATTTCAAATCCTTCAGTCAAAGATATAGTTTTAGTTTGGTGGCCGCTGCGCAGGTACCCATTCATCACCTAAGAGCTCAGGTTCATCGAAAGATTGCATTCGAGCGAAGTGTGCTTCAACATCCTCTCTGTAAAAATGAGCCGCAATGCTTTTTGCCAATCTTTTTGCACCGTCACTGATGGCTGGAATATCGCCAGAAACTGTGCCATGGCTTAACGCAGCAGGATAGCAAAAGCAATGAATTCGCGATAAGCCGGGACACTCGCCAGGCGTCTTTTCTTGAAACTCAAATCCAGGACCTAAATCTGGTGAGTCAATCATTTCTTGGTTGCCACCCTCTGCCGTGGTTTGAAGATGCTTGCCCCACGCTAAGACGAAAGGTGCAAAGGCTGCATATTCTGGTCTACGCCACCAATCAATTTTGAAGCCAGTCGAAAAAATCAGAAAGTCCAAGAAAAAAGTGCCACGCGAGGTTTTGACAATCACTTCGTCATTGATGATGTCTATTTTTTCAAGCGCGCACCCTAGATTGAACTTGGCATTTGGAAATTTAGAAACTCTCAAGGTACTTCCTCTGGGAGAAGGAACTTGTTGGGTGCCCAAATAATGTCTAATGCGCCATTTCCATTCGGGGCTGAGATGTGCAAAGCCATGAACCATGCCCGCATTGCCCGCACCCTTGCCTTTGTTAATGCGCGGCAAGTCGGCTCGCCGAACAATCAAGTCAACTTGTGCTGCACCCTCTTCCAATGCGGTGGCTGCGCTGTCCATAGCTGAAGCGCCGGCACCCACCACACCCACACGCTTACCTTGCAAGCTTCTGTAGTTCATGGCGTCGGATGAATGAGCCCAATACTGTTTGGGTATGGTGTGGGCAATATCTGGCAAATATGCACCTCCCAGACCATCTCGACCAGAAGCCATAATGAGACGGCGCGCATAAACAATTTGAAGGCCATTAGGCGATTGAATGTGCAACTCTACCAATTGATCGATACGGGGAATGACTTTGATCACTTCGTGCAAGTTGTGAACATGAAGGTTCAAAGCTTTGCGCAACCAACGCAAATAATCCATCCATTGAGTGCGAGGAATTTTGTCTAATTCATCCCAAGCATTGAGTCCAAACTGACACTCGTACCAAGCTCGAAAAGTGAGAGAAGGCAGGCCTAAGGCGGGTCCTGTGAGTTGCTTAGGTGAACGCAAAGTTTCCATGCGTGCTGTGGTAACCCATGGACCTTCAAAGCCTTCAGGCGATTTGTCAAAGACTGTGGCTTGCACACCCAACAGCTGAAGGGCTCCTGCCGCAGACAAACCAGCCATACCGCCACCAATGATAGCCACCTCTAAAACCGGCAAACCATTGTGTAAGCGCTCAACAACCCAGCGTTTGGCAGGCAACTCCAACCAAGCCAAGTCTTGGCGCAAACGCTCTTCTAGCTCACTCAATTTGTTTTCAAAACCAGACATGAAACCCCAAAAGACGACATCGCATTTGAAGCTACTATAGCCTTTTAATGGGGCTCAGATCACAATCGTCTTCCTTGATTTGACCTGCCCCCTGAATGACAGTCCCATCGGTATTCCTTCAACTACTATTTAAGAATATACAAAACATTACAACTTCCAATAGACCAGTCCACGCGTATGTGGTGACCTAGCCCCTGTGTTGTTGCTCTAGGTACAAAACTTGAGCTTCAAAACGAAAGAGAAATTTCACTCAGAAAACCTGAGTTTCAATACATTTTCAATACTTGGGGATTTAAGTTAGTGACGGCTTTTGATTTAAGCCAAAGAATATTGGTAGGTGCGATTGGACTCGAACCAACGACCCCCACCAGGTCAAAGAATTTTTAGAGAGGGAAAGCAAGTATTCGCTAGACTATAACCAAGAGAAATCTGCAGTAAAGGTCAGCACCAAGATTACGAGCTAAGTCTCTTGAGTTGGGGGCATACACCAAATTTTAATTCTTCAAAGACAGTCTTTATGTACGTCTTAGCACTTATGGATTGGTCGCCTAGAAAACAGCGTTGCACTGTAAATCCTGGAATGATGAGCCCAAATAAAGCAACCGCTGCATCTTTAGGCTTTACAGTTTTAGGAAGTTCGCCCTTCTTCTGCAAAGTTTTAATTTGTTCCTCAAGTAGTGAACAAATTCGATTAAAGAAAGTGACCATGATCTCTCGTACTTCCTCATTTAGCATTGAGTACGACCAAACATGAAACGCCATACCTCTACCAGGACCAAAGGTAATTTGCTCGGCAAAACTAGTTAGTTCAATAAGTATGTTGGTGAATGACAATTCTTTGTCATTTGATAGCGAAATGATTGCCTCTACCCGACCGGCAAAGCCACCTAGGTTTTCTTCAATCACTGTTTTAATAATTTCATCTTTACTTTTGAAGTGATAGTAAAGAGCACCACGGGAAACATTTGCCGAGTGTTGAATTTCATCCATTCTGGTATCGAATAGCCCTTTTGCGGCAAAACAGTTCCTAGCAGCCATAACAATTGCCGCTTTGCTGGCTCTAGCTTTGTCACCCTTTTCGGAGATTTTTTCACCGTAGGGACTTTTCTGGCCAATTTTCTGTAGTTGCATTGTTTGTGCAGTTTTTTTCGAAGCCATGCTCTTATTTTATCAGCGGCGATGCTAATTGCTGAACATTTATAAAACTATCTAGGTATCAATGGGTACGTCATCACAGCTTCTATTATCAAAGTCTAATTCAGTAAGAAACGGTGCCATATTTAAATGGATTCAGGTATTTTATTTAAAAAAACCGACTAGTCAGTTTTTTATATAATGCGGCGCAAGTCAATGTTCGTTACAAAATGCGCACGCTCCTTTCAATCAAGTTGGTTGCCACCACATTAGTTGTTTTGCCCTCTGGCTTTTGCAATTATGTAAAGGCAGAACAAGTCCCCACTCCTAATTTTTTACCAATTCTTGGAGAACAAGGCGAGCCCGACCAACCAGCGGAGGAATATGACATCGGGCATTCGCCTGCTCCGCCTGTTAATCCACCCTCAAAAAAAGATGTTCCCACCAGAAGCTCAGGGTATGTGAGTGGATCGCTATCAACCATTCAATTGGGAAATGAAAGTGCAGCGATCTCTATTGGTGCTTTTGCTTCGAATTTTCGACTGAAAGATAGAAACTATCTTGCAAATATAGGGATTTTGTATGCATCTCCTACATCAAGCTTTGGGTACGGCATCAAAGCAGATGGTTCTATTTTGCTTGCCCCAAATTTTTCAATCGGGGGGAATTTCACTGGTCACTCCAATCTTAAAGAGACAGTTCTAAATGGAGTTTGGATGCCAGCGGATACGAATTTCAAGCTGAGGATGTCATCTGCTTATAGATGGGGACAACAAAGTTTTGGGTTTTATTCGGGCCCAGCCAATGCCGATTTGACCCAACAAAGCTATTTTCTTTCTGGTCAATACAACCTCCCAAAAGAGAGAAATGCCCTTTTACATTCTGTAGGGATAACCAATTGGGGGGCTAAAGCCAAGCAAACCAATTTGGGCGACCCCATTTATTTTGTCGCACAAACACCCTCTTACTATCAAGTGATTTTGGATTATCGAAAGTTGGCTACCGGGATTTTGGATGGAGCCACAATTGACACTCAAATTGGCATCAGCAAAGTGATTACATCAAAAATTTCAATGGGTTATGAGAAATTAGTTTTCCCGTTGAGTGACGGAACACGTGAATCACGTAAAGTTAATTTTCAAAGCGTTTTGATTGAATACCAACCGCTCCCTGAACTTACTTTACAGGCAGCCTTCAAAGTAGGTGCGGCAGAAAATAGTATTTTGTTGTCAACGGCATTTAATCAATGGCGATTTAGTGGATATAAAAATATTGGAAATAACGGAGTTGTTAACAATCAAGGCATTTCATTTGCCTACAACATAGCATTAGATGGCGGTAAAAGCAGTCCATACAGTTCATTGAGTCGTTCATTGGCATTGGCAAGCAGTGCAAATGTTTTACGGGAAGCATCTACACGCCCTTCACAACTTTCGCAAAATTTTTTAGCAAAAGTAGATACCACAGCTGTCAAAAATGTAGCCACTATTAACAAGTCAGCATTGCCCGCTGGTGCAACTGTAAATCCCTCTGGGGATATTTTGCTCTTAGTTGGCGCAGGTGGAGGCTCAATTACCAATGTTATTCGCAATGGCGAAGTACATGCTTATTCATCAAATATTCAGATGGTAGGAAGCCAACTGGCAATACGTACGAAGTTGTTAGCCAACCCAATTAGTGGAGGCGATAAGTATGTCATTTCATTAATTGACTCGACGGGCGTTAGCTATTTAGTAACTATCCTGGCCCAAGCATGAAAAGTCTATATCTGAGACTGCATCGGCATTTAGTAGGTACCCTGGCGCTACTTTTAATTGCAAATGGAATTTGGTTTTCAGCTCTAGGAATAACCATAACGGGCGTCAGTATTCAAAGAGTCGAGAGTTTCGTATCAACGCCAACCTTAACGGGCTTCATGCTTAGTTCAGGCAGGGTAGTGTATGGTTCGAGCGCTCCAACCATCACTGCGCCAACCTCGGCCAGCAGCGGCGCCATCACCTACACCAGCAGCAACACGTCGGTGGCTACCGTTTCTGGAAGCACGATCACTTTAGTGGGCGTGGGCACCGCAACCCTGACCGCCACTCAGGC
>CAJCDH010000046.1 GCA_903961095.1 uncultured Burkholderiales bacterium
TGAAACATTTCGGCCCAAGAGCCATCAAGGTAGACCTCTTTGCCCGAACGCTTGTCGACAATTTCAAAGCCATGGCGCTCTAGCGTGGGAGGCTTTGAAAGGGATGCGGCCTCTCCGGTGTCGTTGGCCAACACGTGCATGACGGCAAAAGATTCAGATTCGTACAACAAGTTCATAGTGACATTCTGACTGAAGTCTGTCTCCTTTAGATAGGGTTCTTGTAAATTATTTCAAGAGGGCAAGGCGGGTAGGTTTTCCGTATTGCGCATTTCCATGTCGATGAAGTTGCCACTGGCTTGACTGATTTTGATTCGCACTGGCAGCCCGCCAAGTGTTTGCGAAAGCCACATTTCAATTTGGCTGTCAAACTTGCCTCTGGGCAAGCAAACCCAGCGCTGAGTTTCAAGCTGTTTGCCATCAACTTCGATCCATTCAACTGACTTGAATGTCAGTCCCCAGTTAACAGCGTCGCGGGCCGTGGCAGTTTGCACATTGAGTTGCGAACCCGGCTCGAAACTTTTGGCAGAAACTGCGGCAGCCATTTGAATGAACAAGCTCACCTGATCTTGCGCGCCAGCTTGTAACTCGGCACTGGGCGAATTGCCGCTGAAGCTGATTTTTTTGGCAAGCCTTTCAAAATGGGCCGCTCGCTCACCCCGCCAACTGTCTGAATATCGAAGCGGTGCTAGACCGAGATCGGTCAAGGAACCCGTACTTCGCCAAACACGAGTGCCCACCAAAAATGCCCTGACCCGAAGCTCTGCTTCATAGGCTCTGGCGGCACTGTTGGCGTTATCAGATTGAGCCTGCCATTTGAGGGAGCCAGATGCATGGTAGACCAAGCCACGCTCTTGACCCGTGAGTTTGTAATTGATTTGGGTATTGGGCGGAAAGTCACCCGTTTTGGCCATCAGTGCATTCGACAGAGCGGGCGCAGGCAAGGCGCTGGATGCTGTTATTTCGGGCGCAATCTGGGGGGCTTCGGGCACTGGCTGTGCTTTGGGTGAAGCGCCGGCAATTTCATTTTCTGGCAAAGGTGTGGGCAAAGGCGCGGGCAAAGGTGTGGGCAAAGGGGTGGCCGCTAATGTGCTGGGCTCTGGTGCGGGCAAGGCGTCGGAGGCCATGGCTGTGATGCCTGCTGGCGGCATGGATTGGGCCTCGCTTGAGGCTGCCGTTGGCCGGGGTTTGGGCTGCGCCTGTGGCCTTGGTTGAAGGCTTGTAGCGTTGGGCGTGGGGGAAGCTTGAGCTTGCGCAGGCACGATGCGAGTTTGTAAGGGGCCTAACTTTTGTGGTTCCGGCTGAATTTGCCATACGCTAAGGCCAGGGGCCGAGAGCACGAACAGGTGCGCGCCCAAGACCAAAGCGCCCAGCATGAACAAGGCATGTTGGCGCTGCTGGCCCTTGCCTTGAGTGAAAGAGATGGCGGGGTGCATGTCAAGGAATTAGGCGAGGGCAGAGGTCATTGAAAAAAATCAGGCCGTCATGGGCAAGGTGAAATTTTAGGGCGGTTGAGATTGGTTAAACTGAAGAAAGGCTTTGAATCGATTGCATTCGGCTTGAATTTTTATTTTGAGATTCCATTTTGGGGCACCTCCATGAAATTAGCTACCTACAAAGACGGATCGCGTGACGGTCAACTGATTGTGGTCTCGCGCGACCTCAGCACAGCGCATTATGCGACCGGCATTGCACAGCGCATGCAGCAGGTGCTAGACGACTGGAACTTTTTGGCGCCGCAACTGGAAGACCTTTACCAAACACTGAACAGTGGCAAGGTACGCCATGCCTTTCCCTTTGATCCCAAGCAATGCATGGCCCCTTTGCCAAGAGCCTATCAGTGGGCGGATGGCTCTGCCTATTTAAATCACGTAGAACTGGTTCGCGCTTCGCGCAGTGCGGTGGTGCCAGAAAGTTTTTACCTTGATCCACTCATGTACCAAGGTGGCAGTGATGATTTCATTGGACCTTGTGATCCGGTGGTCTGCCGCGATGAAGCCTTTGGCATTGATTTTGAGGCCGAAATTGCCGTCATCACGGGCGATGTCCCCATGGGCGTTGCACCAGAAAATGCGTTGGACGGTATCCGTTTGGTGATGCTTGCCAATGACGTGAGTTTGCGCAATTTAATTCCCAACGAACTGGCCAAGGGCTTTGGTTTTTTCCAAAGCAAACCTGCCACAGCTTTCAGCCCTGTAGCGGTCACCTTGGATGAACTTGGCGATGCATGGGATCACGGGCGTATTCACTTGACTTTGCAGTCGACTTGGAACGGCCGCAAAGTAGGCCTGTGTGAAGCAGGCCCTGAAATGAGCTTTCACTTTGGCCAACTCATTGCCCATATTGGCAAAACCCGCAACGTTCGTGCTGGCTCTATTGTGGGCAGCGGTACAGTCAGCAACAAGAGTGTCGACATCAATGGCAAACCAGAGTGGCCCAAAGGCTACAGCTGCATTGCAGAAAAACGCGCCATTGAAACCATTTTGGATGGCAAGCCCAGCACCGAATTCATGAAATTTGGTGACACCATTCGCATCGAGATGAAGGGCAAAGATGGACAGAGCGTTTTTGGCGCCATTGACCAGCAAATTACGCCGCTTGAAACTTAATTGAGAGATTCAATGCAACGCGGCGCTGGGCCCAGCTACTTTTTCAGCAACTTCCTGGCACTCAATGCAGCGCAAGGCAGAAGGAAAAGCCAGTAAGCGGGTAATTGGAATTGCGGTTTCACACGCCAGGCAAATTCCATATGTGCCTTGCGCGATGCGCTGTAAAGCCAGCTCTGTGGCTTCTAGCTCTTCAATGTCATGCTCTTGAAGTGCAAAAGCGGTGTCGCGCTCGGTGATGTTTTGGGCGTGTGATTGTTCCGCGGGTGCAAGCGTTTCTGCAGCCTCAGAACGACTGTTCAAGCCACCGCGCTCTTGCTCAATTTTGTCGAGCAATTGAACTTTTTGTGCCAGTAGCAATTGTTTGAGAGACTCTGTTTGTAATTCATTTTTCATAGCCGGACTCCTTGTTCTGGGCGTTTTGTTGAAAGCATTCAATCGGTGGCCGAATCAGTGGTGTGCATTCATCGTAGGCAGTTTCTGCATCTGAGCTGTTGATGCACATCAAGTAAGCACGTCATCTCCTGACAAGATCAGGCGACAATATCGGCTCGTGCCTTGACTAATTTTCAGGAGACCTTCATGAGCCCCGTCATTGACTACAGCCGCTATCAAACGCTTCGAATCACGCGCCGTGGAGCCAACCAAACCGTGCTAGATATTCAAATGAAAGCTGGCGGGCCTGGCGGCAATGGCAAACTGCCAACAGCAGGCCACGAAGGGCATTGGGAGCTGGCTGAAATTTGGCGCGATGTTTCGCGCGACGACAGCGTGCGTGCAGCTGTGCTGCGTGGTGAGGGCTTGGGCTTTTCTGGGGGCGGCGATTTGGCCTTGGTGGAAGACATGGCGCGTGATTTCGAGATTCGCAGCCGTGTCTGGAAAGAAGCACGCGACCTGGTCTACAACGTCATCAATTGCGACAAGCCCATTGTGAGTGCCATGCATGGGCCTGCTGTCGGTGCGGGCTTGGTGGCTGGTTTGTTGGCCGATATTTCCATTGCCAGCAAGACCGCCAAAATTGTAGATGGCCACACACGCTTAGGCGTTGCAGCAGGAGACCATGCGGCCATCATTTGGCCATTGCTTTGTGGCATGGCCAAAGCCAAGTACTACTTGCTTTTGTGCGAGCCTGTCAGCGGCGAAGAAGCTGAGCGAATTGGCTTGGTGTCCTTGGCGGTCGAGGAAGATCAATTGCTTGGCAAAGCTTACGAAGTGGCCGATCGTTTGGCCAACGGCAGTCAAACCGCTATTCGCTGGACCAAGTATGCTTTGAACAATTGGTTGCGCCAAGCAGGCCCCAGTTTTGATGCGTCCTTGGCACTCGAGTTCATGGGCTTTGCAGGGCCTGATGTGCAAGAGGGCTTGGCCAGCCTCAGACAGCGCCGCCCCCCTCAGTTTTAAGCCTTGCTCTTCATGCGCGACATGAAGAGTTCGTTGTTGGCTTTTCGATCTGCTTGCACGCGTTGCATGCTGGGACGCTCAGACCACATTTTCATGTAGTCCTTCACTGGCAAGTTGGCCAAAAAATCTCTGCCGTAAATGGTTTTGCTTGCGGCACTGATCACTGGCAAATGAACAGCTGCGGTGCAATCTGCAATGCTAATTTCGGTGCCGCCAATGAAGGGTTTGAATTGCACAAGTTTTGCGAACGCTGCGACATTTTTCTCAAGTTGTGCACCAATCTTTTCCTTGACTGAATCACTCACCTTGCCGCCAAAGAAGGCCTCAGGGTACAAATTGCGTGCAACCAATTCCAAGTGCAAATCTAAAAAAGTAACCAACTCACGCACTTTGGCAGCTTGGAAAGCATCCTTGGGCACGAGAGGGTGCTCAGGGTATTGCTGCTCAATGTATTCGACCATGACCGCCGATTCGCAGACCGAGCCTTGGGCTGTTTTCAAATAGGGCACTTTGCCCAACGGACTTGCGTCAGCGTCGGTCTCACCCACCCATACCAATTCCTCCTCAAAGGCAAGGCCTTTTTCCAGCAGCACCAATTTCACTTTGTTGTGATAGTTGCTAGCGCCAAAGCCGCAGAGTGTCAGCATGTTGAGTCTCCCAATCTAGATAAAGCCAAGAGCATAGCCTTTGGGCCAGCCCAGCCACGTCGCGAAGTTGACGCAGCAGGCTGGATTGGCGCAAGTGGCCGATTCGCTCATGCTGCAACACAAACAAGAGCTTGTAGGATCGGTATGCGTTAAGCTTGTGCCACACTCACACCTCTAGGAGCCCCCATGAGCGATACCTCAGCTTTCGGATTTGGAAAATTCGTGCCTGGTTTTGACTTCTTGCAAAACTTGGGGCAAGCCGCCAACCCTGGTGCCAAAGGCTCACCTCAAGGCATGCCCAACATGGCCAGTTGGGTGGCCCCTACCTTGAACGTGGAAGAACTCGACAAGCGCATTCAAGAACTCAAAACAGTTCAGTTTTGGTTGGAACAAAACACCAATGCGCTCAAAGCCACCATTCAGGCTTTAGAAGTACAAAAAATGACCTTGTCCACTTTGCAGGGCATGAATGTCAACATGTCAGAGTTGGCCAAAGCCTTTACGGCCAAAATGCCAGACCTCCAGTCAGAGGCTCACGCCGCCAAGCCTCAAGCCACTGCAGCCAAAGATGAGCCCGCCAAAGAAGCTCAGGCGCAAGGCCCTGCCGTCGACCCCATGCAGTGGTGGGGATCGCTCACACAACAGTTTCAAAACATTGCGGCAGCGGCTGTCAAAGATGTGGCAGCCAAGGCCGCGAAAGATGGTCCTCAGCCAAGCAAAAAAACGGCAACTTCTGGCAAAGCCCGAAAGCCGAGAGCCAAAAAACCAGCCCCATGAATTTGTTTCCCTTTGGACATGCCACGCATCCGCAGTGGCAAATGGCAGCAGGCTTGGTGATTGCCCAATTGCGTGCACAAATGACATTGCCCGGCCATGCCCACAGCCCGCGCTTAGGGCTCTTGTACATCACCGACTATTACGCCAACGAAGCCGAGTCCATCTTGACTCACCTGCGGCAAGAGCTCCCCTTGGTGGAAGATTGGGCGGGCACTGTGGGTGTCGGAGTGGCTGCCAACAACGCAGAGTATTTTGACGAACCCGGCATGGCACTCATGTTGTGTGATTTGCCCGCTACACATTACCGTGTTTTTTCTGGGGCACAGCCCTTGCAGCCCAGCTTTCAAGCTGCAAGCGCGCTCGTGCATGCCGACCCGCAAACCCCCGAGTTGGCAGAGCTTATTGCGGAAATGGCCAGCCGAACCCAATCGGGCTACTTGTTTGGTGGCTTAACGGCCAGTCGCCATCAGGCGGTGCAGTTTGCTTGGCGGGGTTCGGACAATCCTCAACAAGGTGCTTTAACTGGCGGCTTGAGTGGGGTGGCTTGGTCACCAGAGGTGCAAATTTTGTCGCGAGTGACGCAAGGTTGCGCACCGATTAGCAAAGAGCGCAAGATCACAGAAGCTGAAGGGCATGTGGTCTATCAACTTGATGGCTTGCCGGCTTTGGATGTGCTCATGGCCGATTTGAAGGTGTCATTGTCAGAGCCACAAGTTGCACTCAAAGCGGTGAGATCGACTCTGGTGGGCATCACGTCGGAAGGTCAGCAAGGCGTTGGCCGAACCGGCAGCTTGGGTACCGATGTGCGAGTTCGTCACATCATTGGCCTTGACCCTGCTCGAAAAGGTGTGGCCATTGCAGACCATTTGGCGGTGGGTCAAAAATTGGCTTTTTGTCAGATGAGTTTGCAAGCTGCCAAGTCCGACCTTCGGCGTATTTGCTCAGAAATCAGGGAAGAGCTAGAGCCCGAAACTTTGAGCTTGGAATTGGCGAATGCTTTGGCAGCCAGTGAAGCAGAGGCAGCACCTCATCCCGCAAGGCGCATTGCCGGTGCTGTCTATGTCAGTTGCTCTGGGCGCGGCGGCCCCCACTTTGGCGGCCCCAGTGCCGAACTTCAGTGGATTCGCCATGCCTTGGGCGATGTGCCTTTGGTGGGGTTTTTTGCCAGCGGTGAAATTGCCCATCATCACTTGTATGGCTACACCGGTGTGTTAACTGTATTCACCACGCCCCAAGAAACTGCATAAACACGGTAAGGGCAGTGCTCAAACGCCGCGAGCACGCGCCTGTTTGAACTGGCTTTGAAATGCAGAGAAACAGCCAGCTTCCAAGGCACTGCGAACCTCTTTCATGAGGTTCAAGTAATAGTGCAGGTTGTGAATGGTGGTGAGCATAGGGCCAAGCATCTCGCCGCAGCGATCGAGGTGATGCAAATAGGCGCGGCTAAATCCTTCTCTGCCGCCATCGTCCCATGCCACGCCCAAAGTGCCTGCACAGGCGTGACAAGTGCAACTGGTATCTAAAGGTTGGGGGTCTGATTTGTGGCGAGCGTTGCGCAGTTTCAAATCGCCAAAGCGTGTGAACACCGTGCCATTGCGTGCATTGCGTGTGGGCATGACGCAGTCAAACATGTCGACACCCTGAGCCACGCCGACCACCAAATCTTCGGGTGTTCCCACACCCATCAAATAGCGCGGCTTGTTAGCAGGCAAGCGGTGTGGTGTGTGCGCCATGATTTGCAACATTTGCTCTTTGGGTTCGCCCACACTGACGCCGCCAATGGCGTAGCCCGGAAAATTCATATCAAGCAATTGATCGAGAGATTCTTGGCGCAAATTTTCAAACATGCCACCTTGAACAATGCCAAACAAGGCATTGGGATTTTCGAGGCGCGCAAATTCGTTTTGACTGCGCGTTGCCCAACGCAAACTCATCTCCATCGATTTGCGGGCCTCTGCTTCGGTGGTGAGGTGGCCCTTGGTTTCGTAGGGGGTGCATTCATCGAGTTGCATCACGATGTCTGAATTCAAAATACTCTGAATTTGCATGCTCACTTCGGGTGACATAAAGAGCTTGTCGCCGTTCACGGGTGATGAGAAATGCACGCCTTCTTCGGTGATTTTGCGCATCGCGCCTAAGGACCAAACTTGAAAGCCACCTGAATCGGTCAGGATGGGCTTCTTCCATTGTTCAAAGCCATGCAAACCGCCAAAACTTTTCATGACGTCTAGGCCAGGCCGCATCCACAAGTGAAAAGTGTTGCCTAAAATGATTTGTGCGCCCATCTCTTCAAGGCTGCGCGGCATCACGCCCTTCACTGTGCCGTAGGTTCCCACGGGCATGAAGATGGGTGTTTGAATGACCCCATGGTTTAGCGTCAATTGCCCCCTGCGAGCGTGGCTGTCGGGGTCTGTTTTGAGGAGTTCAAATTGAAGCATGCTTCGTTCTATACAAGGGTTTGGGAAAGGGCACTAGAGCGTTTGAGCAGCATGGCATCGCCGTAGCTGAAAAAACGATATTGCTTTGAAATAGCATGCGCATACAAACGCATGACATGCTCGTAGCCAGCAAAGGCACTGACCAACATCATCAAGGTGCTTTTGGGCAAATGAAAATTGGTGATGAGGCAATCGACCCACTGAAACTCAAAGCCGGGCGTGATGAAAATTTGGGTATCACCTTGAGCTTGACCTGATTGGGCCCAAGACTCCAAAGTTCTGACCGAGGTGGTGCCCACTGCCCAAACTTTGCCGCCGCGTGCTTTGCATGCTTTCAAAGCAACTTGTGTGGCCTCAGGAATGTCATACCATTCTGAGTGCATGGTGTGGTCTGCAATGTTTTCTGTTTTGACGGGCTGGAAGGTGCCAGCACCCACATGCAAGGTGACACTCGCGGTGCTCACACCCAAATCATTCAATTGACACAACAGGGCCTCGTCAAAATGCAAGGCCGCTGTGGGCGCAGCAACCGCGCCAGGCTTGCGCGCAAACACAGTTTGATAGCGTGCTTCGTCCTCTGCCATGTCGGCTTTTGACGCACTGCCGTCGTAGGGCCGTTCAATGTAGGGGGGTAAAGGCACATGACCATACTGCGCCATCAGAGCGTGTGGTTCGCCACTCAACTCAAAGCAAAACAAGGCGCCGTTTTCATCTGGCCATCTGCCAACTAAGGTGGCTTCAAAACCTGCAGCAGCCGGTACGGCGTCTGTGCCCATTTGAAGGATGGCGCCAACGGACGGTTTTTTGCTGACCTTCATATGGGCCACCACGCGGTGACCTGGCAAGACTCGCTCGATCAAAAGCTCGACTTTGCCGCCAGTTGTTTTTTCGCCAAAAATTCGTGCCTTCACCACTTGGGTGTCGTTGAAGACAAGCAAGTCGCCCGCTTGCATCAATAAAGGCAAAGTTTTGAATATTCGATCAATGGGCTTCAATTCACTGCCATCTAACAGTCGAGAACTGCTGCGCTCACTGGCCGGGTGTTGGGCAATTAATTCAGGCGGGAGGTGAAAGTCAAAATCGCTCAAACTGAAGTGGCGTTTGGCGTTTTGGGTGCTTTGGGCGTTAGAAAGGGCCATTGTCTTGAGGGCCGAACAAGACCCGTTCCAAGTTGAAAGTTTGAATTGTCACATGACACAGGTCAATGCTTTACAAATGAAGCCTATCTAATTTTTGTAAATGGCCCCACTATGTAAACTGCATTCAAGAAAGTATCTATCTTTATTCAACTTCCGGTAAACCCAAGACATTACTGTATGGGTATGCCAAAAGTATCCGAATCCCAACAATTCGCTGATCGGTTGCGCAGCGCGTTGGAGAGTGCAGGTGTGCGTGCTTCACCGACTTTGGTGGCCAACGCCTTCAACCTACGCTACCACGGACGCAGCATCACGCCCCACACGGCCCGCAATTGGCTACTGGGCAAAGTCATGCCTACGCAAGACAAACTGCGCGTATTGGCAGAATGGTTGCAAGTGAGCCCTGACGAACTTCGTTTTGGACGAGCGCCCGGCAAGACCTACGTCTTTGAAATGAATGCTGGGCCCATTGAAATGGCTTTGGCCGATCGCGAAATGATCGATCGTTACCTATCGCTCTCGCAGACAGAGCGCAAGATCATTCGAGATGTGGTGTCGGCCTTTGTATTGGCCAAGGCGGCCGAGAGAATGCCCTGAAAAACGGCCAGGCCTCTGTGCGGTCTGATGCCTAGCCTAAAGCCTTTGGCTTGCTGGCGATTTCAATTTCTGTGCTTGAGCTCTCGCATCCACGGCACAATGTCAGGATGCTTGCCACCGCATCATCAAAGAGCCCACCTACCCCCTTGTCTGCCCCGCAAAAGGCCATGCGCAAGATGGGCTTGGTGCGCGACATTGATCTGGCCTTGCACATTCCTTTGAGATACGAGGACGAAACCCGCATCGTCAAGCTGCGCGATGCCAGAGAGGGCGACGCCATCCAAATTGAAGCCAGGGTGGTTTCTTCAGAAGTGCAGTTACGCCCGCGGCGGCAGTTGTTGGTGAAAGTGGACGACGGTACCGACACCTGTGTGTTGCGGTTTTTCAGCTTCTATCCAGCCCAACAAAAGGCCTTGGCCTTAGGGCAAGTGATCCGGGCCAGAGGGGAGGTCAAGGGGGGATTTATGGGCTTCACCATGATGCATCCCTCATTCAAGGCCGCATCGGGGGAACTGCCCTCGGTGCTCACGCCGGTCTACCCCACCTCTGCGGGCTTGCCGCAAACCTATTTACGCCGGGCCATTGCCAGCGCCTTGTCGCGCGCCGACTTGGGTGAGTCATTGCCTGCATCAATGGCTTGGCCATCAGCACCCAAAGGGAAACCGGCCCCAAGCTTGCGTCAAGCCCTGACCTATTTGCACCAGCCTACACCCGAGGTCTCGATTGCGGCCCTTGAAGACCGCTCACACCCTGCTTGGCAAAGACTTAAAGCGGAGGAGTTGTTGGCGCAACAACTCTCACAGCGCATGGCCAAACAAGAGCGCGACGCCTTGCGCGCACCCGCGCTCAAAGCGAAAGCAGACGGCTGGCACGACAAATTGAAAAAGGTCTTGCCCTTTGAACTCACCAAGGCACAACAAAGAGTGGGTCTTGAAATTGCCCAAGATTTGGCGCGGCCTGTGCCTATGCACCGCTTGCTTCAAGGCGACGTAGGCGCTGGAAAAACCGTGGTGGCAGCTTTGGCGGCCATGTTGGCCATTGATGAAGCTTGGCAGTGCGCACTCATGGCGCCCACCGAAATTTTGGCGCAACAACATTTTGCCAAGTTGGTGGGCTGGCTCGCGCCGATGGGTGTTCGCGTGGCTTGGCTCACAGGCAGTCAAAAGAAAAAAGAACGCACCGAAATGCTAGCCTTGATTGAATCTGGCGAAGCCTCTTTGGTTGTTGGCACGCATGCCGTCATTCAAGATTTGGTGAAGTTCAAAAACCTGGCGCTCGCCATCATTGATGAACAGCATCGCTTTGGCGTTGCTCAGCGCTTGGCCCTGAGGGACAAGATGCAAGAAGCTGGCATGGAGCCGCATTTGCTCATGATGACGGCCACGCCCATTCCGCGCACCTTGGCCATGAGCTACTACGCCGACTTAGAAGTCTCGGTCATTGATGAATTACCGCCCGGTCGCACACCGGTGGTCACCAAAGTGATTGCTGACAGTCGACGCGATCAGGTCATTGGGCGCATTGGCGCGCAATTGGCCGAGGGACGACAGGTGTATTGGGTGTGTCCGCTCATTGAAGAAAGTGAAGCCTTGGATTTAACCAACGCCACGGCCACCCACGAAGAGTTGTCAGCGCTGCTGCCAGGTGTGACGGTGGGCTTATTGCATTCACGCATGTCGGTGAACGAAAAACGCGAGGTCATGTCGCAGTTCACGCAGGGCAGCATGGGTGTGTTGGTCAGCACCACCGTCATTGAGGTGGGCGTCGATGTGCCCAATGCGTCCTTGATGGTGATTGAACATGCCGAGCGTTTTGGTTTGAGTCAACTGCACCAACTGCGAGGTCGTGTGGGCCGCGGCGCAGCCGCTTCTGCTTGCGTTTTGCTTTATGGCACACCCGATGGCGGCCGTTTGAGTGAAACTGCGCGCGAGCGTTTGCGCGCCATGGTCGAGACCAACGATGGTTTTGAAATTGCCAGACGCGATTTAGAAATCAGGGGGCCTGGCGAGTTTCTAGGTGCGCGACAATCAGGGGCAGCCCTGTTGCGATTTGCCGACTTGGCCACTGACGAGCACTTGCTTGAATGGGCCCGTCAAACTGCACCAACACTGTTAGAAAAATACCCCGACATGGCTGAGCGACACATTGCTCGGTGGTTGGGTGGAAAATCAGAGTTTTTGAAAGCTTGAGAAATTGGCATGACCCTGACTGAGCTGAGATACATGGTGGCCGTGGCCCGCGAACGGCACTTTGGCAAGGCGGCCGAAGCGTGTCACGTGTCGCAACCTACCTTGTCGGTAGCGATTAAAAAACTCGAGGAAGAGCTCGATGTGAAATTGTTCGAGCGCAGCGCCAATGAGGTCAGTACCACGCCTTTGGGTGAAGAAATCATTCGGCATGCTCAGCTCGTGCTTGAACAAGCAGCAGAGATCAAAGAAATTGCCAAGCGCGGCAAAGACCCCTTGGCAGGCACATTGCGCTTGGGTGTGATCTACACCATTGGGCCTTACTTGCTGCCCGATTTGATGCGGCAAATCATGCGAAAGACGCCGCAAATGCCATTGATGTTGCAAGAGAACTTCACCGTCAAACTCATGGAGATGCTGCGCGCGGGTGAAATTGACTGCGCCATTTTGGCCGAGCCTTTTCCCGATGTTGGATTGGCCACCGCCGCTTTGTACGATGAGCCTTTCATGGCTGCATTGCCCGTGAAGCATTTGCTGGCCAAGAAAAAATCGATCACAGCTGAGCAACTTAAAAACGAAACCATGCTGCTGCTTGGTAACGGCCATTGCTTCAGAGACCATGTGCTCGAAGTGTGCCCAGAGTTTGCAAGATTTTCTAGCAACGCAGAAGGCATTCGCAAAAGCTTTGAAGGCTCTTCCTTAGAAACCATCAAGCACATGGTGGCGGCAGGCATGGGCGTGACCTTGGTGCCGCGTTTGTCGGTGCCTGCTGAGGCACTTGCCAATGAACCTAAGCGAAAAAAACACGAAGACCCCGACATTGCTTACTTGCCTATCGTGGATGAAGCGGGTGGCTTGCCGCCCACGCGTCGCGTGGTCTTGGTATGGCGCAAAAGTTTCACACGCTATGAAGCCATTGCCGCACTTCGCAACGCCATTTATGCGTGTGAGTTGCCGGGTGTGACGCGTTTGTCATGATGGCAAATCGTGCCGCTTGATTGTTGAAAGTCTGATAGGCCATGCGTGAAAAAATCAGCTTGTACTTAGACCTGATTCGTTGGAACCGACCTGCCGGTTGGCTATTGCTGCTGTGGCCTACGCTGTCGGCTTTGTGGGTCGCGTCAGGCGGTTTTCCTGGCTGGCATTTGATCATTGTTTTTACACTCGGCACCATCCTCATGCGCAGTGCAGGTTGTTGTTTGAACGATGTGGCCGATCGGGATTTTGACAAGCATGTCAAACGAACTGCAGATCGGCCCGTGACAAGTGGCCGAATCAGCGTCAAAGAAGCCTTGGCGGTTGGCGCGGTATTGGCTTGGCTTGCCTTTTGTTTGGTACTCACCCTTCGACGAGAAACATTGGCTTGGTCATGCTTGGCACTTGCGGTGGCCTTTCTCTACCCTTATGCCAAACGTTTTGTGGCCATGCCGCAGGCCGTTTTGGGCATCGCATTCAGCTTTGGCATTCCCATGGCGTTTGCAGCCGTGACGGGCGAGGTACCTTGGCTGGCTTGGGTCTTGTTGCTGGGCAACTTGTTTTGGGTCTTGGCCTACGACACCGAGTACGCCATGGTAGACCGCGATGATGATTTGAAAATAGGCATGAAAACTTCTGCCATCACTTTGGGTCGATGGGATGTGTTGGCCGTCATGCTTTTCTATGCCGCTTTTGTAGGTGTTTGGGGTGCTGTGCTGGACGCAGCCAGCAAGCCTCTTTTGTTGGCAGGCTTGGCTGTCGCTGCACTTCAAGCGGCGTGGCATTTTCTGCTTATCAAAGACCGAACACGCGACGGCTGTTTCAAAGCATTTCGCTTGAACCACTGGGTGGGCTTTGCCGCCTTTGTGGGTGTGGCGCTCAGCTTCGTCTAATCAGTCTTTGCCAAATTCATCGCCCAACTCGCCCGCGCGTTGTTGGGCTGCCAGCATGGCTTTGACAAAAGCTTCTTTCACGTGGTCTTGGGCCATGGAAGTGAGCGCTGCATAGGTGGTGCCGCCCTTTGAGGTAACGCGCTGGCGCAGCACTTGTGGTGAATCGCTTGATTGACGCGCCAGGTGTGTGGCACCGCCGAAGGTGGCCTTGGCCAAGTGGTAGGCCTGCTCTTGGCTCAAACCCATTTGTACGCCAGCCTCAGTCATGGCCTCTAAAAAGTAAAACACATAAGCAGGCCCAGAGCCCGACAAAGCAGTGACCACATCCAAGTCGGATTCTTGCGTCACCCACAGCCACTCGCCTGTGCTTTTTAACACGTGCTCGACCAGTTTTTTGTCTCGGGCCGATACACCATCGCGGGCAAACAAGCCCGTCATACCTTGGCCCACCAAGGCAGGCGTGTTGGGCATGCTGCGCACCACGCGGTTGGTATGAAGCCAGCGCGCAATGCTGTCGCTTCTGATGCCTGCTGCCACCGACAAGTGAAGTGAATTTTGCGTAAAACTTGCCACTGGCAATGCTGCGTCTTTGAAAACCTGAGGCTTCACAGCCCACACCACCAAGTCAGAATTTGCCAAGACATGGGAGGCTTGAGCATGAACCTCCACCCCCAACTCCTTTCGGAGTTTGTCGGCAGTTTCTGCAAAGGGTTCAATCACCACCACTTGCTTTGGTGCAAGTCCTTCTCGCAGGAGCCCGCCCAAAATGGCGTTGGCCATATTGCCACCACCTACGAAGGCCAAGCGTGAATTTTGAAAATCAATTTGGGTGGATGCAGTCATGAATCATTTTCGAAAAATAGGCGTGCGTTTGAACGCTTTGGGCCAAAGCTTGAATAATCAGGTCCGTTTCGGACAATTAAACGTATTGTCTCTTTTTTGGAAGACCGCTTTCGGTTAACCTTCTGCCCATGAAGTACATCCTTGCACTTGACCAAGGCACCACCAGCTCAAGGGCGGTGCTTATCAACCAAACAGGCCAAACAGTTGCCACTGCTCAGCAAGAGTTTACGCAGCACTTTCCCAAGCCGGGTTGGGTCGAGCACGACGCACTAGAAATTTGGCAGACGCAGAAAAAAGTCATGCAAGACGTTCTGCACAAAGCTGACGTTGCGGCTTCGCAAATTCAAAGTATCGGCATCACCAACCAGCGTGAAACAAGTGTGGTTTGGGATCGGCGAACAGGCCAACCCATTGCACCCGCCATCGTTTGGCAAGATCGCAGAACCGCCGGTTTTTGTGATGCGCTCAAACTTCAGGGTGCTGCCACTGGCATTCAAAAGAAAACTGGCTTGGTGCTAGATGCCTACTTCTCAGCCACCAAAATTGCTTGGCTGCTCGATCATGTGCCTGGCGCACGCCTGCTTGCAGAGCAGGGGCATTTGGCTTTTGGCACCATCGACACATGGCTTATTTGGCAGCTCACGGGAGGCCGAGTGCATGTCACCGATCCCAGCAATGCATCGAGAACTTTGTTGTTCAACCTGCACACCCTCGCTTGGGATGCCAGTTTGTTAAAGCAATTTAACATTCCCTTTTCGCTTTTGCCGCAGGTGGTGCCCAGCAGCGGTGTGTTGGCTGAAACAGATGCGCATCTGTTGGGTGTGTCAGTGCCCATTGCAGGCTTGGCAGGCGATCAACAAGCCGCCACTTTTGGGCAGGCTTGCTTCTCACCCGGCATGGCCAAGAACACCTATGGGACGGGCTGCTTCATGCTCATGAACGCGGGACATGTACCCGTGCAAAGCCATCACCAATTGCTCAGCACAGTGGCCTGGCAAGGCCCGCCATCTCTGGCCAAGGACAGGCATTCAACTGCCTATGCATTGGAGGGCTCGGTGTTCATGGCTGGCGCTACCGTGCAGTGGTTGCGTGATGGCTTACAAATTATTCAAAAAGCCAGCGACATCGAAGCACTTGCAGCGAGTGTGCCCGACACCGGCGATGTGTATCTGGTGCCTGGCTTTGCAGGTTTGGGTGCGCCCGATTGGGACGGTCAAGCGCGTGGCACTTTGGTGGGCATGACGCGCGGAACCACACGCGCGCACATTGCGCGTGCCGCCTTAGAGGCCATTGCATGGCAGGTGGCAGATGTGTTTTTGGCCATGTCCAAAGACAGTGGCTTGGCCTTGACCGAGTTGCGTGTGGATGGTGGTGCCAGCCAAAACAACTTACTCATGCAAATGCAAGCCGATGCCTTGGGTGTGACGGTGGTGCGCGCCAGTGTCACAGAAACCACGGCTTTGGGGGCCGCTTATTTGGCCGGCTTGGCCACGGGGTTTTGGTCTGGCGCTGATGAAATCGCATCGCAATGGTCGCATGATCGAAAGTTTGTGCCAAATGCCAGTGCGACGGCCCAAGAAGCTAGGCAAGCAGGGCATGCGCGCTGGCGTGAGGCAGTTGCACGGTCTCGGTCTTGGGCGAAAGAGTAAAAAACGGCATGAATCCTTTGTTGACAGACAGGACTCAATTGCTCGCGCAATTGGACCATGCGCCAGAGTTTGACTTGGCCATCATTGGCGGGGGTGCCACGGGCCTAGGTGTTGCGGTTGACGCAGCCGTGCGCGGTTTGAAGGTGGTGCTCTTGGAGGCGCATGACTTTGCCAAGGGCACATCTTCGCGCTCCACCAAATTGGTTCATGGGGGTGTTCGTTATTTGGCTCAAGGCCATTTGCCCTTGGTCTGGGAAGCCTTGCGGGAACGACAACACTTGCTCTCAAATGCACCACACTTGGTGCATCCCATGCCTTTTGTGATGCCCGCATATCGACGAACAGACCAATTGGTTTATGGGCTAGGCCTGAAGCTCTATGACTGGCTGGCCGGACCCGCCAGGCTCGGACCCACACGCTTGTTAAGTCACGCAGAAACATTGTTGGCGCTGCCAGGGGTCAGGGTTTCAAATTTGGTGGGCGGCGTTGAATATTGGGACGCCCAATTTGACGATGCGCGCTTGGCCTTGGCCTTGGCGCGTACGGCGGCTTCACAGGGTGCGCTTTTGCTCAACCACATGCCCGTGACCGGCCTCATCACTGAGTACCCTGCGGGTCGTATCAAAGGCCTTAGCTGTCTAGACACAGAAACAGGCCAAGAGCGCAGCTTGAAAGTCCGTTGCGTGGTCAATGCCACGGGTGTCTGGATCGACCAAATTGAGGCCATGCTGCACTCCCAACCTAGCTATTCAAGCGAGACCCAACTGCCACATTCAGTCAGGCCTAGCCAAGGCGTTCATTTGGTCGTGGATGAGTCCTTCTGGCCGGGCTCATCTGCCTTGTTGGTGCCGCACACCCAAGACGGCAGGGTTTTATTTGCAGTGCCTTGGCAGGGCAAAGTTTTGTTGGGCACCACCGACACACCCAGACCTCAAGTTGATTGGGAGCCGCAAGCGCTTGAATCTGAAATTGAACAAATATTGCAAGAAGCTGCCAAATACTTGGTCAAAGTACCCTTGCGCTCCGACGTGAGCAGCGTTTGGGCGGGTCTTCGGCCCTTGGCGCGCACCGCTGCGAAAGCACCAGAAAAAGGCGCGACTCACAATGTGAGTCGAGAGCACAGTGTCAAAGTGGCAGCCAATGGCTTGGTCAGTGTCATGGGCGGAAAGTGGACCACCTACCGTGCCATGGCCGCCGATGTGATGCAATCCATTCGCAAGGCGCAACTTCTCTCCTTGACCTCTGAGGATGTGACCTTGCACACCAAACTGTGGGGTGCGCCTGAAGTGGATTTGCAAATTTCTGAAGCCGCGGGCACTGCGCCCAAGCCTGCTGCTGCTTTCAGCGCTGCCAGTCGATACGGCACAGATGCCAGCCTGCTCAGCACATTGCCAGGTGCAGAGCGCTGGATTGCACCTCAATTGAGCGAGGCCATGGTCAGGTTTGCAGCGCGCTATGAATATGCGCGAACCGTGGAGGATGTCTTGGCGCGGCGCAATCGCTTGCTATTTTTAGACGCCGCCGCCGCTTTGTCTGCCGCCCCCGAAGTTGCAGAAATACTCAGTACCGAAATAAGCGCGCCCCCCCAATTGGCGCCTTTTGAGGCCCTGGCAAAGACTTACCAACTCCCTCAGCAAGCGGCTTCAAATTAAGCAAAAAGACCTTGAGGGCCCAAAAATTTGCAAATTCTTTGGGATCTGGCCGTCAAAACAGTTGACAGGGACCAAAAATGTTGTAATATCGCGGGCTTCGCTTGTTAAAAGGCGGAGTTATCTACCCAAACAAAAGCACTGCGAGTGGTTCGCGGTGTGGCTGACGGGTCCAAGACTGATCTTGGTATGTCTGGTTTTTAAGCTTGGAGCACACAGCTCTTAAGTTCTGAATGCCGGGGGTGCACAAGGTGCAAGTTGGGAAATATTGAAATGATTCAGACAGAAACTCGGTTGGATGTTGCCGACAACACCGGCGCTAAGTCCGTCCTTTGCATCAAGGTGCTAGGCGGCTCTAAACGTCGTTACGCCAGTGTTGGCGACATTATCAAAGTGAGCATCAAAGAAGCTGCGCCCCGTGGCCGCGTCAAAAAAGGCGAGGTTTACAGTGCTGTGGTCGTTCGCACAGCCAAGGGCATTCGCCGTGGTGATGGCTCTCTCGTTAAATTCGACGGCAATGCAGCAGTTTTGCTGAATGCCAAGTTGGAGCCTATTGGCACCCGCATCTTCGGCCCAGTCACGCGTGAATTGCGTACTGAGAAGTTCATGAAGATCGTGTCCTTGGCACCTGAAGTTCTTTAAGGACAAGTCATGAACAA
>CAJCDH010000047.1 GCA_903961095.1 uncultured Burkholderiales bacterium
TGAAAACTGTAGCTTGTATGTCAGCTTAGAGCCTTGCACCATGTGTTCAGGCGCCATTTTAAATTCTCGCATTTCGCGACTTGTGTTTGGTGCTGCAGAGCCCAGAACTGGCGCAGCAGGTTCGGTGTTGGATGTCTTTTCTAATCAATGCATCAACCACCAAACAGAAGTGACAGGCGGGGTCATGGCCGATGAATCCAAACAACTCTTGCAGCAATTTTTCAAACCAAAACGTGTCAATATGAACCCCTTGCGCGAAGATGCCTTAAGACCTCCAGATGAGTGGTTTGAGGCAATTCCGGATTACCCCTGGCCAGCTCGCTATGTGTCAGATTTGGCATCCCTCAATGGTTTGCGCTTGCACTATTTGGACGAAGGTGGAAACGACACCGGCAATGTCAATCCAGATGCCGCTCCACATCAAATCACTTATTTATGTTTGCACGGAAATCCTGCATGGAGTTATTTGTACCGCAAAATGATTCCCACTTTGACAGCCCATGGCCACCGTGTCGTGGCGCCCGATCTCATTGGTTTTGGAAAGAGTGATAAGTTAAAAAAAGCCAATCAGCACAGTTTTGAATTCCATCGGCAAGTATTGTTAGATTTCATTGAGCATTTAGATTTGCAGCATATCGTTTTGGTTGTTCAAGATTGGGGGGGCATTCTAGGGCTTACCTTGCCAATGGCCATGCCGCATCGTTTTACGGGTTTGTTGGTTATGAACACAGCATTGGCAACAGGTACACAGCCCTTGTCACAAGGTTTTTTAAGTTGGCGAGCATGGTGCCAAGCCAATCCCGACTTTGATGTTGCCAAGTTGTTTGCGCGCGGTAACAAGCACATGTCTGATGCGGAAACGCAAGCCTACAACAGCCCCTTTAAAGACCGTGGTCATCGCGCAGCGCTGCATGCTTTTCCGCCCATGGTGCCCGAGCACGAAAACAGCCCTGGGGCAGAAGTTTCAAGAAAAGCGCTTCACTTTTGGCGTCATCAATGGCAAGGTCAAACCATGATGTGCATTGGTCTTCAAGATCCCGTGTTAGGACAATCAGTGATGCTTGAACTGCAGCAAAACATCAAGGCTTGTCCGCCCCCCATTCTTTTGCCACAGGCTGGACATTTTGTGCAAGAGCACGGGCAATCTATTGCAGAATCAGCTGTACTGCATTTCACATAAGTCAATTCATGAGTCACATCTATATCTTCTCACCCTCCAGTGCCGTTCGTGACAAGGCTGCTTTCAAACGCGGCGTTAAGCGACTTGAAGCGCAAGGTCACGAAGTAGAAATTGACCCTGATGCCTTGAGCAGCTTTACGCGATTTGCCGGTCAAGACGAAACACGACTGAAAGCGATTGAGCGAGCCTCAGCCAGTGGCGCCAACATCGCCATGATTTCCAGGGGCGGCTATGGTCTGACTCGTTTGTTAACGCAATTGCCATACCGCAGCATCGCCAAAGCCATCGACAAGGGAACTCAATTTGTGGGGCTAAGCGACTTCACAGCTTTTCAATTGGCTGTCTATTCAAAATCACAGCGCATCACTTGGCAAGGCCCCGAACTTGGTAAAGACTTTGGGTCTGAAAATGAGCCAGATGAAATCATGCAAGCTTGCTTTGATGACCTGTGTTTGGAGCAAGGGGAGGGCACAGGTTGGCGCATGCCTGCTCTGCCGCTACAAAAACCAGTGAAGGTTAACAACGCTGTTTTATGGGGCGGCAATTTAGCAGTTCTGACATCACTTTTGGGGACACCTTATTTTCCATTGGTCAAAGGAGGGGTTTTATTTTTAGAAGATGTGGGTGAGCACCCTTACAAAGTTGAACGCATGCTGACCCAGTTGCTGAACGCAGGCGTGATGCAACAGCAAAAAGCCATTGTGTTGGGTCAATTTACGGCCTACAAACTGGTAGCACACGACAAGGGTTTTAAGCTCCAAACGGTCATCGAGCGCTTGCGATTGCAACTCAAAACGCCTGTCTTAACAGGCCTGCCTTTTGGACATGTTTCCACCAAAGTTCTTTTGCCAATTGGGGCAAAAGTAGATCTTGCCACTGAAGGCCGCGACGCCTTTTTAGTCTGGGGCCACATTTAATGCAAAAGAAAAAAATTCGTTGGAGCCGATGGTTCTTGATAGCCGTATTGGCCCTTGTTTTGTTGGCCTTGACTGCATTTGGTGCATTTCAAGTTTACTTGCTTCGCTCGATGGCGCCGCTTTCAGGTTTGCAACAATTGAGTCGCTTAACTTCAGGTGTTGAAATTAAACGCGATGCTTCTGATGTGACTCACATTCACGCTGCAAATCCGATGGATGCATGGCGCGCTATTGGTTTTGTTCATGCTCAAGAACGCGGTTGGCAACTTGCATTCAATCGACAAGTGATGCACGGTGAGTTGTCTGAATGGCTTGGCCCCACAACTTTAGAAACAGACAAGCTGATGCGCACCTTGGGCATCATCAAAGCCGCAACAGCACAGTTTGACAAGTTGCCAGTCAATACACAGAAAGCCCTCGAAGCCTATGCTGAAGGGGTACAGGCGGGCTATGCCAGCGAGCAGTGGCGAGCACCCGAGTTTGTCATTTTGGGCATCAATCCTTCTAAGTCGATGAAGTCTTGGACCGCTGTAGACAGCGTTGGTTGGGCCCTCATGATGGCGCTAGATTTAGGCGGAAACTGGGGCAATGAATTTGCACGCTTAATGGCTGCACAAAAACTCAATACCGAAGATCTATGGAAACTGATGCCACCCTATCCAGGTGAATCACGAGGTTCTAAAGTAGACATTGCTGCGCTCTATCAAAATTTGGGTGTGTATGCAAAAGAAGCCACTCCGCAAGCCAGCGTCTTGCTCAATCAGCAAATGTTGGCTTCAAGTACCTTGGATGTAGGCGTGTTAGAAGGCAAGGGCAGTAACAATTGGGTGGTTCCGGGTAGCAACACACGCTCGGGCATGCCATTGCTTGCCAATGATCCGCATTTGGGTTTGAGTGCGCCCGCCGTTTGGTACTTTGCCGGTTTGCATGCACCAGCTGGTCAATTTGCAGATGGCACATCCCATGCGGCTTTGGATGTGGTTGGTGCCACATTGCCTGGTTTGCCATTTGTTGTGTTGGGTCGTACCAGTAAGGCCGCTTGGGGCTTTACCAACACAGGTCCTGACGTTCAAGACTTGTATTTGGAAGCCTTGGAAGGCAAGGACCATTACCGAACGCCACAAGGGCAGCAAGCTTTTGAAATTCGAGATGAAGTGATTAAAGTGAAGGGGCAGGCCGATGTCGCCATCAAGGTTCGCACGACAAGGCATGGGCCTGTTATTTCTGATGTGCAAGCTGCTTATGCGCAGTTCTTGAACAAAGATAAATACGCCATTTCTTTGCGCTGGTCCGCATTGGACATTGACAATCAAACCGTCGTTGCGGGTATGGAGGCCAACTTTGCAAACTCTGTGGCTGAGTTGCGAAAGGCTTTTTCAAAAAATCATTCACCGATGCAAAGCGTGGTGATGGCGGATACGCAAGGTCAAGTGCTTTTTAAAGCGGTAGGCAAAGTACCGGTGCGCTCGGCGTCTCACGATTTGCAAGGTATGGTGCCTGCGCCAGGTTGGTTGAGTCAATACGACTGGCAGTCTTGGATTCCTTATGAACAAACGCCTGAAGTTACACAATCTGATATTGAAAAACGGGGTTGGCACGCAACTGCAAATCAAAAGATTTTGCCTCCTGGCTACGCGCAGTTTTTAACCAAGGACTGGACAGGCCCTGAGCGCTTTGACCGAATAGCCCAATTGATGGAATCGGGATCTAAATTTGATGCGCAGCAGATGAAAAGCATGCAAGCCGACGTTCATTCTTTGGCTGCAGTCCGTTTGCTTCCCTATTTGCAAACCTTAAGTTCAGAGCACGCCAAGGCAACAGAAGCATTGCCCTTGCTGAAGGCTTTCAAGGGTGACATGACACGCGATTCAGCGGGTGCTCTTATCTATGCTGTTTGGTTTGATGAGGTTACGCGAGCCATTTTGATCCCAAAATTGGGGGAAACTCGTTTTAAAGCCCTGTTTGGTAAAAGAGCATTTCGGCCTGCTATTGAGGGCGTTTTGGCGGCCCAAGATAAATCGTGGTGCGGCGATGCTGGTTGCCAGACTTTAATGAACAAAGCACTAGATACAGCCTTAGATAAAATTGTTGTCATACAGGGTTCTAAGGTTGCCGAATGGAATTGGGGTCGCGCCCATCCGGCACTCAGTGCCCACAAACCCTTTGGCAATGTCAAAGCCTTGGCTCCTTTCTTCGATGTTTCAGGGCCTAGTGGTGGCGATAGCTTTACGGTCAACGTGGGACAGTACTGGACCAGCAGTTCGACGCTGCCATTTGCGACGCGGCATGCTGCTTCAATGCGTGCTGTCTACGATCTTGCCAATTTAGAGGATTCAGGCTTTATTTATCAAACTGGGCAAAGTGGTCACCCGTTTTCGCCTCGCTACCAAGATATGAAGGATGAATGGGGTCAAGTGAAGTACCGACCATTGCGCATGAACACCTCGGGACCTACTCAAGTTCTGCACCTAAAGCCCTAAAACCATGATGGCCCAAAGAAGGGCCATTTTCTTAAGTTAACAAATGAGGGCTTTGATTGGCTTTCTGATGTTTCGATTTTTGATGCATCCTATGTGCAGCTTAATTTAACTTAACATAATATACATCGTGTGAAGTTAATAAGATGGTTCCGTCTCCAATGTTTAAGAACCTATCTCTCAGATGGTAACGAAGCGCAAAAGGATCTAATTCGATCTACTTTGCCTGTTGAACATCACTTGCTCTTAACTGCTTGAAGCAACTTGATGGCATCAGGAATGTTGCCTTGGATTGCAAAATCTAAGGCCGTCAAACCCAATTGGTTCTTGATTTCAGCATCAGCGCCTTCCGTGAGAAGCAATTGAACTGACTTTGCATTGCCATACCTCGCGGCCATCATCAAAGGTGTTGTGCCATTGGGTGATTCAGCGTCTATGTAGGCGCTTTCATCTAAAAGCAATTGAATAATGTCGGCATGACCGCCTGCTGAAGCGTAATGCAGAGGTGTCCAGCCAGGGTGATTGATGTCTGCCTGACGAATTACGAGCAATTTCGCTATTTGAAGATGGCCTTTCAGGCAGACCAACATCAAAGCAGTTTCACCGTGCTGATTGCGAACATTCAATTGCGTTTTGGGATGCTTGGCAATTTGCTCAAATACTTTCAAAGAGCCGTGTACCAAGCTTTTGAGAATGGCTGGTTCGGCGTTCAGGCTCAAGGTATTGGGGTCAAAACCACGCGACAATAAGTTAGAAACAACTTTAACTTCATCATCGCGGATGGCTTTGAAAAAGTCTTCGTAAGAGCCAGCTATTGCGCTTGTGTTTATTGATATAAAACCAATTAAAACAATGTACTTTATAACTTTATTAATGTAATTTATGATCATAAAATTGCTGAAAAAAGAATGCTTTAGGGTGCAATTAAGGTCTTAGAAAACAGGCGATCAAAATTCTTGCTAGTCAGTTCTCCAATCAGCTCGGGCGTGGTTCCTCTGAGCTCTGCCAATATTTTGGCTACAAATGGCAAAAAAGAAGGATTATTGGTTTTGCCTCTGTATGGAACGGGTGCTAAGTAGGGGCTATCGGTTTCAATCAAAAGGCGATCTAAGGGCGCCCAGGCGGCGACATCTCTCAATTCTTGTGCAGTTTTAAAGGTCAAAATACCTGAAAAAGAAATGTAAAAGCCCAAATCCAGGGCAGCCTTGGCCACGGCCTGCGTTTCTGTAAAACAGTGAAACACCCCGCCAGCACTGCTTGCATCCCCTACTTCACCCTCTTCTTCCAAGATTCTGATCGTGTCGTCTGAAGAGGCACGCGTATGAATCACCATGGGCAATTGAACTTCTTGGGCAGCCCGAATATGAGTTCTAAAGCGGTCTCTTTGCCACTCCATATCTGACACGGCTCGGCCACCTTTGCGTTCATCCATTTGGTAGTAGTCAAGTCCCGTTTCACCGATGGCCACAACCCGGGGTAACTGAGCCTTACGGACCAAGTCTTGAACATTGGGTTCATAGATGTCTTCATTGTCTGGGTGAACTCCGACGGTGCTCCAGAAATTGTCAAATGACATGGCCAAGTGGTGAACTTTGTCGAACTCTTCCATGGTGGTACAGATACAAAGGGCACGGCTCACTTGAGCCTCTGTCATTTTCTGGCGAATCTCGGGCAAATTAGAAGCGAGTTCTGGAAAAGATAAGTGGCAATGAGAATCTGTGTACATACTAAGAGGGGCTGTTCATTACTTCGCGGGCTTCAGAGCACAAAGACTCCAACATGAGACCTGCGTTGAATGGATGCTCAGAAGTTTTTGCCGAATTCGAAAGGCGTTTGAACCACGCTGTGAGCTTCGAGCCGGAAAGCTTGAGCTTGGGTAAATCTGCTTCATTGAAATAGCGCAAGGGCGCATGAGTTTGCAACATCATCAAATCGTGACAAAGTTTTTGCAGAGCATCTATCACCTCAGTAGGTGGTAAATCTGCACAGACAGACGCATCACCAGAAAGCATGGCACGCGGAAATTGCGACCACCATTTCATGGACTGGCCTAAACTTTGTTGCTTCAGAACTTCGTCTGGACGACCGCCAGCTGCCTTCAATAAAGTGCTTGCATCGTCTTCAGACATGCCCTGTGATGCAAGCCACTTGATAGCCTCATGCGTTGCCGGCCAAACCATGGTGTGAATCAAACAACGGCTGCGAATGGTGGCTAGCAATTGGTGAGAGGCTTCTGTGGCCAACACAAATTTGACATCCCCAGGCGGCTCTTCCAAAGTTTTAAGCAGCGCATTGGCAGTGACATGGTTCATGCGTTCTGCTGGAAAAACCAAGACCGCTTTACCGCGACCACGCGCATTGGTTCGTTGTGAAAATTCGATCGCATCACGCATGGCATCAATGCGAATTTCTTTGCTTGGCTTGCGCGTTTTATTGTCAATTTCCGATTGCGCTTTTTCACTCAATGGCCAGCCCAACTCCAACAAAATAGTCTCAGGCATGAGCACAAACAAATCGGCATGCGTGTGAACACTCAGAGCATGACAGCTGCCACAAAGACCACATGCCCCAAGCTGAAGTGCTGTTTCAGACTCACAGAGCCAGGCACTGACCATGGCTGAAGCCAATTCGTATTGACCAAGCCCCGAGGGGCCTTGCAATAACCATGCATGCCCTTGCTGGGAAAGCAAGGACACATTTTGTTTCAGGAGCCAAGGTGCTAAACGGCTCATTTTGCGTAAGCCAACTCGACAGCTTTTAACACATCCAGCCAAACCAATTCCCGCGCTTGATCGGCAGCTATCTGTGCAAACCTAGAGGGTGTTTCTTGCATGCGTTTGGCATATCCCTCGCGCACTGCTTCAAAAAAAGATTGGGGCTGAGATTCAAACTTATCAGGCACACGCGCTTTATTTAATCGCTCTGCAGCGACCACTGGTGGCAAATCGAACCAAACAGTGAGGTCGGGTTGACGCAATAAAGTGGCAGGCACCTTTTGTACCATTTGCTCCAAGTTTTTGAGCACTTGCCAATCAAATCCACGCCCGCCTCCTTGATAAGCAAATGTAGCGTCAGTAAAACGATCGCAGAGCACCACCTCGCCTCTTGCCAAGGCGGGTTCAATCACCTGAATCAGGTGTTCTCGTCTGGCCGCAAACATGAGCAAGGCTTCTGTGAGGGGATCCATTGTCTCGTGCAAAGCCAATTCCCGAAACTTTTCTGCCAATGGCGTTCCACCAGGTTCTCGCGTCAAAGTGACCACATGACCACGACTTTTAAACCAATGAAACAAGCCCTCAATGTGCGTGGATTTGCCTGCACCATCAATGCCTTCAAAACTGATAAACCAAGATCGGCTCATGACTTCATAGACCCTATTTGGAAATACCGCGTTGGTACTTGTTAACTGCTTGATTGTGCTCGTTCAGAGACAAACTGAAATGACTTGACCCATCGCCTTTGGCCACAAAATAAAGGGCATTGGATTTGGCGGGTTCAAGGGCAGCCTTTAAAGAAGCCTTGCCTGGCATGGCAATAGGCGTTGGCGGCAAACCCGAGCGCGTGTAGGTGTTGTAGGGTGTGTCGGTGCGCAAATCAGTGCGGCGCAAATTACCATCAAAAGCGTCACCCAGACCGTAAATGACCGTAGGGTCAGTTTGCAGTCGCATGCCAATATTGAGGCGGTTGTGAAAAACAGCAGAAATGAGAGGCCGATCACTGGCCCGACCTGTTTCTTTTTCGACGATGCTTGCCAGGATCAGCAAATCATCGGGGCTTTTGAGTGCCATTTGCGCAGATTTTTGGGCCCACACTTCAGCCAAGTGACGGTCCATGGCCTTGAGTGCGCGTTTCATCACTGCAATGTCAGATGAGCCCTTGGAAAAAGTATAGGTGTCAGGGTAGAAGCGTCCCTCTGCTTGAACATTGGGGCGCCCTAAAAGTGCCATGATGTCGGCATCACTCATGCCTTTTGTTGTTAACTTCAGAGAGTCTGCCTTGGCCAAGGCTTGCTTAAATTGCTTGAAGGTCCAGCCTTCAACCAGTGTCACACTTCTGAGGCTTTGCTCGCCACGCGCCAGCATGTTGAGCACGGTTTTGGGTGACATTTCTGGGGTGATTTCATAGCTTCCGGCCTTGATGGCGCGGTCTTGACCTGATAGACGAAACCAAAGGCTAAGCAGATGAGGCGAGACGTCGGCACCGGCATCTGCGATGGCCTGAGCCACCCCTTTGGGGCTGGTACCAAGCTCAACGGAGAGGTCTATCACTTGACCTGATTGCACATCTGTTGACATCGGTGCATTGAGTTTAAATCCCATGGGCATTTGAAGCCATGCCACTGAAGCCGCCATCCCAACTAGAAAAAGCAAAGTCGTGAGAGTCAGCAAAGTTCTCCACGAACTGTTTTTTCGTGAAGATTTAGACTTTTTTGCTTTAGAAGCAGGACGGCTCAAACCTTGAATCCTTTGGGTTACTCAGAGGAGATCATAATTCAGCCATGGAACTCCTTGAACCTCAATTGAATTTCACGCCTTCAGGCATGCTAAACCCTGCAGATTGGGGGCTTATTTTGGCCGAAGGTAGCGATGCAGGCACTTTTTTACAGGGCCAACTTACCAACGACGTCATCCTTTTGCCAACGGGGCAAAGTCGCTTGTCAGGCTATTGCTCTGCCAAAGGAAGGCTTCTTGCAAGTTTTGTGGTTTTAAAGCTAAGTCAAGAACAGTTTTTGATGGTCTGCCACAAAGACTTGATCGCGGCCATGGTCAAGCGTTTGTCGATGTTTGTTTTGCGTGCCAAAGTAAAAATCTCTGACGCAACATCACAATTTCAAGTATCTGGTTTTTTGGGTGATGCTGCCGCAGCCAGCTGCCCTGCATTGGTGTCTGAACCACCATGGCGCGTGGTTCAACAAGCTGGCTTTTATTTCATTCAATTGCA
>CAJCDH010000048.1 GCA_903961095.1 uncultured Burkholderiales bacterium
GTGTCTTTCTGGAAGGGACTGTTGTCAACACTTTAATGGACATTATTTCATCCGTCAATGATGGAATAATCCGTTTAGGTTGGTAATTTCCCTGAGAAATGCATTTTGGTGATGGATGGTTTTAAATCCAAAGACTGAGTATGAGAGGCGTTAGAGAGGCCACGCCCAAAAAATCCTTCCTTCTGGCGATGTGCCTACGAGCACATGCTCAATTCGATTCGGGTAGGTCAGGCGGTAACGGTGCCAAGTATGAGTTTCGTGCGACTGCCGCTGTACCAGATCGAACCCCATCGGCTGCTCACCGGCGAACAGGTTTGGAACTGATCGCACAGGGCTGCCATGCTCTGCTACAAGGCGCAGTTCATCAGCCAGGTACTCCGAATTGGGTGCTGAGTTAGGCTCACGCAGCAGTTGTGTGCGGATGCGTTGCGTCAACTCAGGCGCTGTGTCTGACATAGCGTTCAAAGAAAGTGCCGTAGATCCAGGCGCAAAGCTTTCAAGTGCTGTCTGCGCTATATGGCGGATGGCGCGTGTGTTGCCGGGCGCTAGGTTGCACATTGCAATCACACCGCTACCTTTTGAACGATTAAGGATGGACATCGCCGTCCAGCCGTCAAAGTGACCGCCATGATGAGCAATCGTTTCTCCGTCCATTGGTTCAATGAACCAGCCGCAGCCATAGCCAGAGGGCCTGCCGGTCGCTATGGGGCCTGCGGTGAACATTAGTGAATGGTGCTGTGAATCAAGCAGGCCACCATCGACCAGCTGTTCAAGCCAAATGAGTGCGCCATTTGGTGTGAGGCATACATCACCATCTCCAATGACTTCACGTTTGGCGCTTTCTAAGTCTATTGATGCCGCTGATAAATCATTTTCGTTGGCCTCACGTGCCCATGATGGGCTGGCTACTGTGGCGCCGCCGCAGTTAATTTGTACAAACAAATTGTGAAGGGCGTCTGCATAGTTGCTGCCGTGGAGTTGCGCAATCAGCATCCCAAGAAGAATGTAATTTGTGTTGGTGTACATCCAACCTGTGCCTTCATTGAAGGCGGGTGACAGGCTCGAATATCGAGCCATAAAGCTCGAACGATCTGCCGGGATGGGCTCCTCAGGGGCTGCAGACAGGTATTCTGCCAAACCGCTGCTGTGCCTCAAGAGCGAGAGGATGGAGCGATTTGCCCACCCGCTAGGGACATCGGTCAGGTAATGGCCAATTGGCTTGCTAAGGTCGACTCGTTGACGCATTGCCAGTTCAAGCAAGGCGGTGGCTGTGAAGTGTTTGCCGACAGAAGCTATCGAAAACCAAGAGCGCTCGTTGACAGCGCGCCCTGCATTCGAGGTAACGCCGTGAAGCATGAGGGCCTTCTTGCCAGGGGCAATAACCGCGATGGCCAGACCAGGCATGTTGAAGTCCTTGGCGGACTGCGCCAATGCATGAGCCTGTTTTGCGGAAAAGGGGGTGTTGATGCGCATCTTGGGTGTCTGTATTTGGACTTTATATTATCCAATTTTTGGCGCGCGATGTTTTTTGAAAGCTTAGTATAATTATTCACCAGACTGCTTCATTATTCTTACACCTCCGACATGATCAAAAACAGCAGCCGAATAAAAGCCAAAGAGACCCAGCCCGCGAAAGTCACTAAAGCATCGAAAACGCCGAGGCGAAGTCGGAAAATTGATGTTGTTGAGGCTGCCGAGGTTTCTGCGGACGATCCATCAAC
>CAJCDH010000049.1 GCA_903961095.1 uncultured Burkholderiales bacterium
CCGGAGCTAGACGATGGCCAGATATTGGCACAGGCAGCGGTGCCAGTGTTGGCGAATGACACGGCAGAAGATTTAGCCGCCAGAGTGCTGACGCAAGAGCACCTCATTTACCCTGCTGCTGTGGCAGATTTTTTCAAATTTCAGGAAGTTGTTCGCCAAGCCAATTAAAGCGCGGCTGCACCACGCCATCGATTTCGACGTTTTCATTGAACATGGCAGCTGGCCGTACCCAAAGCCCTTGCTCTCCATACAGCGCTTTGTACAAAGTCATGGGCTCCAAGGACTCGCTGTGTCTCACGGTGCCCAGCACTTGGTACAACAAATTTTTGTAATGTCGGTAATAGCCTGGTGGGGTGATGATCAGGGGCGGTAAAGTTTCTTCTTGCATGAAATCTCTCAGATGTGAGTAGCAGTGGGACAATAGAGGCTATGCATCCTAAAGCCCTGTTAGACGCCTGCGCCGAATTGGTCAGGCTGACCCTCCAATTTAACCACCCCGCAGATGCGGTTGTGTCGCGTTTTTTCCGTGACAACCGCAACTTGGGTCCGCGTGAGCGTGCCACTTTGTCTGAGACAGTTTTTCAAGTTCTCCGAAAAAAACTTTTGTTTGAGCACATGGCGCGATCGGGCAGTGGCGCCAAAGAAAAACGCTTGGCCATTCTGGGTTTTGCTGGCCCCCGTGACTTTGTCAAAAGCGCCCTCAATGACACCGAAAAAAAATGGCTGGACATGTGCGACAGCATTCAGAAAGCTGACTTGATGTCCCAGCACGTTCACAATTTGCCCGACTGGTTGGTGCAGCCGCTGAAGGCGCAATTGGGTGATGAGTTTGAGGCCTTGGCTCTGAGCTTGCAACAATCTGGCACTTTGGATTTGCGTGTCAACGACTTGAACGAAAAGCGTGGAGAGGTGCAAAAGGAATTGACAGCGGCAGGCATTGTTTGCGAGCCCACGCCTTACTCGCCATGGGGCTTGCGCTTGCAAGGCAAGCCTTCGCTGGCCAAGGTCAAAGCCTTTGAACGTGGTGCTGTTGAAGTCCAAGATGAGGGCTCCCAATTGCTGGCGCTTTTGCTTGACGCTCACCGCGGTGAAATGGTGGTCGATTTTTGTGCGGGCGCAGGCGGTAAAACGCTGGCTATTGGCGCGGCCATGCGCAATACAGGCCGCCTTTATGCCATGGATACCTCGGCACATCGCTTGGATGCTTTAAAGCCACGCTTGGCCAGAAGCCAGTTGTCCAATGTCCATCCTGCAGCCATTGCGCATGAACGAGATGACCGAGTGAAACGATTGGCTGGCAAGATCGATCGGGTGTTGGTCGATGCGCCGTGCACTGGTTTGGGCACTTTGCGCAGAAATCCCGATTTAAAGTGGCGACAAAAGCCTGAAGCGATTGCTGACGTGGCAACCACCCAAACTGCTATTTTGGACAGTGCTGCGCGCTTGCTCAAATCGGGTGGTCGCTTGGTCTATGCCACTTGTAGCGTGTTGCCACAAGAGAACGAAGACATTGCCAATTTGTTTTCAGCAGCCCACCCTGACTTTGTGGTGTTGCCTGTGTTTGAAGAGCTTTCTCGCTTGAAAGTGGCTAACGCACAAACTTTGTGCGCTGGCAATTTTTTACGCCTCTGGCCTCATCGGCACGGTACCGATGGATTCTTTGCTGCTGTATGGGTAAGAAAGTGAATTCTTAAGAACTAACTTTTGACCTTATTCACCGAAATAACTGTCAATTTGAATTTGGAAATCTTAAAATACTGGAATTGCCTTTGATGGCATCCCTACACAGAAAGCGACTGCATGTTGTTTATCGACTCGGCTGTATTTGACGCAACCCTAGACTGGCTGGCCAATGGACTATTGGACTTTTCTGGATGGCAAGTTTTATTTGTCATTTTGGGGCTCACGCACATCACCATTGCCAGCGTGACTATTTTTTTGCACCGTCACCAAGCTCACAGAGCCTTGGATTTGCATCCTATCGCCTCACATTTTTTCCGTTTTTGGTTGTGGATGACCACGGGTCAAGTCACCAAAGAGTGGGCTGCCATTCACCGCAAGCACCACGCCAAGTGCGAGCAAGCCGAAGATCCCCACAGCCCACATGTGCATGGCATCAGAACTGTCTTGTTCAAAGGCGCTGAGCTCTACCGCAAAGAATCAAAAAACAAAGAAACGCTAAGCCGTTATGGGCACGGTACCCCCGATGATTGGGTAGAGCGCCATGTTTATTCACGTTTCTCATGGCAAGGCGTGGCCTTGATGTTGATCATTGATGTTGCTTTGTTTGGCGCATTGGGCCTCACTGTTTGGGCTGTTCAAATGGCCTGGATTCCCATCACGGCGGCTGGCATTATCAATGGTGCTGCCCACTATTGGGGCTACCGCAATTTTGAGGCTCACGACGCCAGTACCAATATTTCGCCTTGGGGCATCATCATTGGCGGTGAAGAGTTGCACAACAACCATCACACCTACCCAACCTCTGCCAAGCTGTCGGTCAAGCCCTACGAATTCGATTTGGGTTGGGCCTACATTTGCATTTTGCAGTTCTTTGGTTTGGCCACTGTGAAAAAAACACCGCCTGTGTTGGCGTATGGTGAAGTACGAGCTGTGGCAGATGAAAAAACTTTGGAAGCCCTGATCGCCAATCGCTACGAAGTGATGGCCGGTTATGCCCGTCAAATGCGCAGCGTTTTTCGTCAAGAGGTGGCCAATGCCAAACTCGACGCCAATGTTTTGAAAATTGCTTCGCGCTGGATTCATCGCGATGAGGACAAGATTCCAGACGAGGCAAAAGCACCTTTGAGTGCCACACTTGCAGCATATCCGGTCCTAGACAAAATGCTGGAAATGCGTGAAGAACTGCGCCAAATTTGGCTCAATACTTCGCACAACCGCGAGCAGCTTGCCCTCGACTTGCAAGCCTGGTGCAAACGCGCTGAAGAGAGTGGTATTGCTGCGTTGCGCGAGTTCTCTACACAACTGCGAGCGGCCCGCGCATAAGAACTTAAATTTCGGAGCAAAAAAAGCCCGCTAGTGCGGGCTTTTTCTATGGGTTCAAGCTGAATTACTTCAGTTTGATTTCCTTGTACTCAACGTGCTTGCGAGCTTTTGGGTCGAACTTCATGATCGACATTTTCTCGGGCATTGTTTTCTTGTTCTTGCTGGTCGTGTAAAAGTGACCAGTTCCAGCTGTAGATTCCAGCTTGATTTTTTCGCGTCCGCCTTTGCTTGCCATGATGGTGCTCCTGTAGGGGGTTTAAGCTTGACCGCGTTCGCGCAAGTCTGCGAGAACAGCATCAATGCCATTTTTGTCGATCAGGCGCAAAGCGGCGCTGGAAACGCGCAGGCGCACCCAACGGTTTTCGCTCTCAACCCAGAAACGGCGATATTGCAGGTTCGGCAAGAACCGGCGCTTGGTTTTGTTGTTGGCGTGGGAAACATTGTTTCCGACCATGGGGCCTTTGCCCGTTACGTCGCAGACGCGTGCCATGTGGACACTCCGATACTTTTATAAACAGCTGGTGCCAGATGAGTTTTGCGAAATCAACAAAGGCTTGCATGGATGCAAGTGAAGTGTCGTTTGCAAAACTTAAGGCGGTCCAGCCTCACCTCGCCAGAAGGGTGGCGGTAACCCATTTTGTTGGACCCCCATAGGGAGTGCACAGCAAAGCCTTGTATTATAGCCAGCTTTTTGGGTCAGAGCCAAGCAAAATGGCCTAAAAAATGCCCCAATGGCTGGCAACCAGCCCTTGGCGTGTTGCAAATTCACCCCAAGGAACGGGGTGTCAGGCGCCTTCTTGCTCCAAAAAGCGCTGGGCATCTAAGGCAGCCATACAGCCTGTTCCAGCACTGGTAATGGCCTGCCGGTAAACGTGATCTTGGACGTCGCCAGCCGCAAAAACGCCAGGCACGCTGGTCATGGTGGCAAAGCCTTTCAGCCCGCTTTGGGTCACGATGTAACCGTTTTCCATTTGCAGTTGGTTTTGAAAAATATCCGTATTGGGCGAGTGACCAATGGCAATGAAGCAGCCTTTGAGTTCTAAATCTTGCAAAGAGCCGTCTTTGGTGGACTTCAAGCGAACCCCGGTGACGCCAGTGTTGTCTCCCAGGACTTCTTCTAAAGTTTGAAAAGTTTGCAAAACAATTTTGCCAGCCGCCACTTTGTCCATCAATTTGTCGACCAAGATGGGCTCGGCTTTGAATTTATCGCGGCGGTGAATGAGATACACCTTGCTGGCAATGTTGGACAAGTACAGGGCCTCTTCGACAGCCG
>CAJCDH010000050.1 GCA_903961095.1 uncultured Burkholderiales bacterium
CGCCATCCAAGAAATTGCCCAGATGGGTGCTGTGGGTCCTGTTTTCGCTGCTGGCCTTCAAACACTGGCGCTTAACCCCAGTGCTAGCCACCAAGATGTTCGTGAGAGCATGGAAATGGAAGGCCGCATGGCGGCGCAAGGTTTAGAGCGATACCTCACGGCCTTGGCCACATTGGCTTCTGCTTCACCCTTGCTGGGTTTGTTGGGCACTGTGGTTGGCATGATAGAGCTATTTGGCTTGCAAACCCCAGGACAACAACAGCCTGCCGAACTGGCACATGGCATTTCCGTTGCGCTTTACAACACAGCCTTAGGACTGATCGTGGCTATTCCCTGCCTCATGGCATGGCGCTTTTTCAAGTCAAAAGTCGATCGTTTGGTGTTGCAAATGGAGTGGGCCTCCGAGCGGTTCGCCAGGCACCTAGCAGCCATGCGCGATTAAATACCTGACAAAAAGAGAGCCCATTTTGAAATTTAGAAAGAACACCAGCATTGAGCCTGACATCAATTTGATTCCATTCATTGATGTTCTGTTGGTGGTCCTTATTTTTTTGATGCTCACCACCACCTGGTCCAAGTTCAATGAAATGAACGTGAGTTTGCCAAGTGCAACAGCCCAAGCCCCCACAGACTCTTCAGCATCTTGGGTTGTGTCCGTCAACGCTCAGGGCCATTACGCCGTCAATGGCCTTCAACTTGAAGGAAGAAGCTTGCAAGACCTTGGCATTGCACTGGCTGATATGCGCAAACTAGATGCATCGCTGCTCATCAAAGCAGATGCTTCTGCCAGCCACCAATCGGTTGTCAATGTATTGGAAGCTGCCCGAATGAATGGCGTCTCTAAAATTGCATTTGCGACTCAAAACTCATTGCAAGCCGCCAAGCCTAACTAAGCCGTCATGTTCAATTGCTTGCAACAACTTCCGAAGTATTGGCGCAATCGCAATGCCCTCACCTATTTACTTTGGCCCATAGAACTTGTTTACAAACTTATCATTTGCCTTCGTCAAGGGGCCTATGCATTAGGCCTTTTTAAACAGCATCGGCTTGATGCCACAGTATTGGTAGTCGGTAACGTGGTTGCTGGCGGTGGGGGCAAAACACCGCTCACCATTGCCATCGTTCAGCGCTTGAAGGCCGAGGGCTACAAAATTGGTGTGGTATCAAGGGGCTACGGCAGATCAAATTCGTCCCTTCAAATTGTCAATGCACAAAGCTTGGCCAATGAAGTGGGCGATGAACCCCTCATGATCTTTCAAAAATGCGGTGTGCCGGTGGTGGTTGGGGCGCAACGCGTAGAAGCAGCAAAACATTTGCTTCAACAATTTCCCGAGGTCCGTGTGTTGGTTTGTGATGATGGCCTGCAACACATCGCTCTCCAACGCGACATCGAAATATGCGTGATGGACAACATGGGATTGGGCAATGGCCACATGCTGCCTGCCGGCCCTTTGCGAGAGCCGTGGCCAAGGCCCATTGACTTGCTGCTGCATACCCATCAAAGAACGCTGCCAGATGGCTTTGAATCAAAAAGAGAACTCAGTGCATATGCACTGACATCGCATGGCCAACAAATAGCTTTGAGCAGTTTAAAGTCAGTCAAGGTGGAAGTGGTTTCGGGCATTGCCAAACCCGCTGCCTTCATAGCGATGCTAGAGCAAGCTCAACTCCAAATTGGCCATGCAAGCGCATTGCCTGATCACGATGACTTTTCAACCTGGAAGCCCCTGCACCCTGAAATGCCTCTACTGTGCACCGAAAAAGATGCGGTGAAATTGTGGTCCAGGTTTCCACAAGCGCTTGCGATTCCCTTGGTATTTGAAGCCGAGGACGCATTTTGGAAAGCCTTTGATCTACTCTTTCAAAGCCGGCACAGGTATCATTGAGGCATGGACACGAAATTACTTGAACTCTTGGTTTGCCCAGTCACGAAGGGGCCACTTGATGTGCAACGCGACCAGCAAGAACTCTGGTCGCGAAGTGCAAGGCTGGCATACCCTATTCGCAACGGCATTCCAATCTTGCTTGAAAACGAAGCAAGGACACTCAGCGACGAAGAGTTAGAACAACTCAAACCCCGGACTTCGCAGCTCTAATTTTCGAATATTCTTGATTTTTCGTGAGTGACACATGTCGCAAGCCTTTACCGTCATCATTCCTGCTCGCTTGGCTTCCATGCGATTGCCCAACAAACCTTTGGCAGACATACATGGTTTGCCTATGGTGGTTCGAGTCGCGCAACGGGCGGCTCAATCGCAAGCTGCGCAAGTGGTCGTGGCAGCCGATAGTCCAGAAATTGTGCAAGCCTGCCAAAACCATGGCATTCGCGCATTGCTAACTCAAGTAGATCACCCAAGCGGCAGTGACAGATTGGCTGAAGCAAGCGCACTTTTGGGCTTGGGGCCCAATGAACTGGTCGTCAATGTGCAAGGCGACGAGCCCCTGATTAACCCCCAGCTCATTGATCAGGTGGCCCAATTGCTGGTGCAGCGACCCATGGCCAGCATGAGCACGGCAGCCCATGAAATTCAGAATGTTGCAGAATTTATCAACCCCAATGTGGTCAAAGTGGTCGTAGATCAAGCCCAGTTGGCCCTTTATTTCAGCCGGGCGCCAATCCCTTGGTGGCGAGATGGCTTTGCGCATGGCATCCAAGCTCTGCCAACGCCAGCACCTCTTCGGCACATCGGCATTTACGCTTACCGCGTTGGTTTTTTACAAAGCTTCCCCAGCCTGCCCCCCGCCCCCATTGAAACGGGTGAGGCACTAGAGCAATTGCGAGCCTTGTGGCACGGTCACAAAATAGCGGTTCACATTACGCCAGAAGCACCCGGCCCCGGTGTCGACACGCCCGAAGATTTAGAAAGAGTGCGAGCGCTCCTGAAGGCTTAAATGTGCCTGCTTCAAATCGTCAGGAAAAATTAGGCTACCCGTGATATTCTCTAAAGAGAGCCATCTACGCCATGGCGAAAGATTCAACAACAATTCGGGACATTCATGAGACTCATTCTTTTAGGTGCGCCAGGTGCTGGTAAGGGAACGCAGGCAGCTTTCATCTGCCAAAAATTTGCCATTCCTCAAATTTCAACTGGCGATATGTTGCGCGCCGCTGTTAAAGCTGGAACCCCGCTGGGCTTAGAAGCCAAAGCGGTCATGGAGTCTGGAGGCTTGGTCAGCGACAACCTCATCATTAACCTTGTGAAAGAGCGCATTGCCCAATCAGATTGCGCCAATGGATTTTTGTTTGACGGCTTCCCACGCACCATTCCACAAGCCGATGCCATGAAGGCAGCTGGCGTGAAGTTGGACTATGTCCTTGAAATTGATGTACCCTTTGATGCCATCATTGAGCGCATGAGTGGTAGAAGATCTCACCCTGCTTCAGGCCGTACCTACCATGTCAAATTCAATCCTCCAAAAACTGAAGGAGCAGATGATGTGACGGGTGAGCCATTGGTGCAACGTGAAGACGACAAAGAAGAAACTGTGAAAAAGCGCTTGGATGTTTACAGCCAACAAACACGTCCGCTGGTTGCCTACTACTCTGAGTGGGCACAACGCGAAGCTCAGGCTGCACCCCAGTACCGAGCCATCAGTGGCATGGGCTCGGTTGAAGACATCACTCAGCGCGCAATGCAAGCACTGGGAGCAAGCCAATAAAGGGCTGACTGACCAATTGCATCACGCTAGTCAATCACTGCGCGATCAACTCCTAGTGGATTTGCTGCTGCGACATCAAGTCAAGCAACAGGGCCACTCTGGTTTTCACTGGGCTCAAGCCAGCTGATGCATCAAAAACATGGCTCTCAGTTGGAATGACTGCGCCTTGATTGCAACGGGTGGCTACGCGAATTGCAACGTGGGCTTCTTGTGCTGTCGCTAAACTTGCTTTGAGCTTTTTGCTGATGGAGCCGTTGCCCGTTCCGGCTACGACCAGCCCTTTTACCCCAGCCTGAACCAATGCATCTACATGCTGAACTGACGCATTGACATGGTTCATCACGATTTCAACCCAAGGCCATTGAGCTGCTTGAGGCAATTTAGAAACACTCAATTTCAAAGAGTTCTTTGGTTGTTCGAATGATTCAAGCCAACTCACTTGATCTTGGTGCACTCGACCTGCCAATCCTATTTCGCCTGAATCAAAAGCGTTTAAACGCGTAGGGTGCACCTTTTGAACATATTGGCTGTGGTGAATTTCACCTGCTGCCACAAGCCATACACCAGGGCCCTTTGTGGTGGCAACCACCAACAACGCATCACGCAAATTTTGCGGACCATCGGCGTCAATGAAGTTGGCAGGTCGCATGGCACACGTCAGCACAATGGGCTTAGGTATGCCGATCACTTGGGACAAAAAGTAAGCGGTCTCTTCCAATGTGTCGGTGCCATGCGTCACTACTAGCCCTGCCACATCCTTTTGAGACAACCAATGTTCACACCGATGTGCCAAGTGAACCCAAGTCTCAAAGTCCATGTCTTTGCTGTCAAGTTGAGCAACTTGTTCAGAATCAAATTGACAAGCTGACAAGGCATCAGGCCAATGTGCACCTGTTCCTTGAACCGCTTTTAACAACACATCAATTCCGCGTTGAGCTGCTTTATAGGATAGCCCTTCATTTGCCGAAGCAGATTCGCCTGCGATGGTGCCACCTGTGCCTAAAACAACAATTTTTTGATTTATTTCTTGCATTTCCAAAAATACTGGTTAAAAATACAGTTACTGGATAAGAAAACAGTTAATTGAGTTCAAACTACTGAACTCAATTACCCAAACAGACAGCTCACAAGGAGTGCATCATGATCGATCAACCTAAGCTTACGGCCCGTCAGCAACAAATTTTGGAACTCATCCAAAAAACCATTGCCGATACAGGTGCCCCTCCCACAAGGGCCGAAATTGCACAAGTTTTAGGCTTCAAATCGGCCAACGCTGCAGAAGAACATCTTCAGGCCTTAGCCCGAAAAGGCGCTATTGATCTGGTCAGTGGCACCTCTAGAGGCATCCGCCTCAAAGGCTCCTCCCGCGACAATATGCGCAACTCCAGCGACCTGTTCAGCATGCCACTCCCAGGTTTTGCTCAATTGGCGTTGCCCCTCATTGGCCGAGTTGCTGCTGGATCCCCTATTTTGGCCCAAGAACACATCGATCGCACTTACCACGTCGAAAGCCACCTGTTCCAAGAACAACCCGACTACCTTCTCAGAGTACGAGGCATGTCCATGCGCGACGCCGGCATTATGGATGGCGACCTTTTGGCCGTCAAAGCTACCAAAGAAGTACGCAACGGTCAAATTGTGGTGGCCCGACTTGGCGACGAAGTCACCGTCAAACGGTTGCGCCGCCTCCCCGATCGCATTGAGCTTTTGCCCGAAAACCCCGACTACCCCATCATCTTGGTCAACCCCGGCGAGCCCTTCGATATCGAAGGCTTGGCCGTAGGCCTTATTCGCAACACGCTCTTGATGTAAGCCTCACCACATTAAAGGACCCTCACATGACATTCGCTCTCTTTGGTATTTCTAGCATTTACAACGGCATTCAAAAATTCATGAGCGCCTCGGCTCATCTTGAGCAACAGTCAACTCACCTCTCACCCAAAAGGCCAGTTTCTGCCCAAGAAGGCAGAATGGCCAAACAACGTGCATTGCGAGTTCTGCGCGTTTCTGAGCATGGCGATGCTTCTCACTGTGCAGGCCGCATGGTGATATCAGGGCGCATGGCCGATGTTTGTGCCGAGCTCGATCGCTTGGTCGCCCTAGAAGCTCAAAACAAAACACCCTTACACCACTAAACTGAGGGCAAATTGGGGCCTAAATTTCATCAAGGTCCCCAATGAAAGCCTTTGGGCAAGGCACAATAGTGCCTATGAATATTGTGATCCTTGACGACTACCAAGATGTCGTCCGAAAACTAGACTGCGCCGCCAAACTCGACGCATACAACGCAAAGGTCTACACCAACACTGTCAAAGGCCTTGGTCAGTTGTCTGTTCGTCTTAAAGATGCAGATATCTTGGTACTCATTCGCGAACGAACACACCTCAATAGGCAGTTGCTCGAAAAATTGCCGCGCCTCAAACTTATCTCCCAAACTGGCGCCGTTGGCTCTCACATCGACGTTGAGGCCTGCACGGAAAGAGGTATTGCCGTGGCGCAAGGCACTGGCTCGCCCTATGCTCCTGCCGAGCTAACTTGGGCTTTGGTCATGGCCGCCGCCCGCCGCATACCTCAGTACATTGGCAATCTCAAACACGGTGCATGGCAGCAATCTGGCTTGAAATCCGCATCCATGCCAGCAAACTTTGGACTCGGTACAGTTTTGCGAGGCCGCACTTTTGGAATTTGGGGTTACGGCAAAATTGGCCAACTTGTTGCGGGTTATGCCAAAGCATTTGGCATGCAAGTGGTTATCTGGGGTAGCGAAGCCTCACGAGAAAAAGCACTCAAAGATGGTTACATGCCTGCAAGCTCCCGCGAAGCTTTCTTTGAGCAGTGCGACATTGTCTCTCTTCACATTAGATTGAACGACAGCACACGAGGCATCGTAAGCTTAGAAGATTTGTTGCGCATGAAAACAAGCGCCATGATTGTGAACACTTCTAGGGCGGAACTCATTGCGCCCGATGCACTCATTAGCGCACTGAATCGGGGCCGACCTGGCTTGGCTGCTATCGACGTCTTTGAACACGAACCCATCTTGCAAGGTCATGCCTTGCTTCGTTTAGAAAACTGCATTTGCACGCCACACATTGGGTACGTCGAAAAGGACAGCTACGAGTTGTATTTTGGTACGGCCTTTGACAATGTCGTCAACTTCATCAAGGGCACGCCCACCAACATCGTCAATCCAGGTGCATTGCAAGTTAGGCGCTAAGTGTCTCGAGCAGGCTGCACTGCCCTTGAAGTAAGAACCAACAATTTTCCCCTCCAAAAATGAACAATTCATTTCAACAAGTTGCTGTCATTGGTGCAGGTGCAATGGGTAGAGGCATTGCCCAAATTGCCGCCCAGGCAGGAAGCCAAGTCTTTCTTTACGATACCCAATTAGAGGCCACTGAAAAAGCGCTAACGGCGGTCCACCAAGTTTGGGATACTTTGGCCAGCAAAGGCCGCTTGGATTCAGACACAGTAGCCAAATACAAGTCCCATCTACACGCGGCCCAAAGCATGCAAGACTTGAAGCCTTGCGACTTGATTGTTGAAGCCATTGTTGAGAGACTCGACATTAAAAAAAGCTTGTTTATCGAGCTTGAAAACCTGGTTTCAGAATCAACGGTGCTGGTCACCAACACCTCGTCTCTTTCGGTCACTGCCATAGCAGCAGCCCTTCAGCGCCCTTCACAATTTGCGGGCTATCACTTCTTCAATCCGGTGCCCCTCATGAAGGTGGTCGAAGTCATTGCGGGCCTCAAAACCAATCCGGATGTTTGTGCGCGGCTGAGCAATTTTGCCAAGCAAATGGGGCATACGCCAGTTCAGGCCAATGACACGCCCGGCTTTATCGTCAACCATGCAGGGCGCGGTTATGGTACCGAGGCTTTGCGCATCGTTTCTGAAAACGTAGCCGACTTTGCCACGATTGACCGTATCTTGAAAGACCAAGTTGGATTCAAACTTGGGCCCTTTGAACTGTTTGACTTAACAGCTTTGGACGTATCGCATCCAGTCATGGAATCTATCTACAACCAGTACTACCAAGAACCCCGCTATCGCCCAAGCGTGATCACAGCCCAACGATTGGCTGGTGGTGTTTTGGGGAAAAAAGTGGGCGAAGGTTTTTACAAATATGTCGAAGGCAAAGCTGTGTTGCCAATCGAGCAAGCGGTGCCTGAAGTCAAAGAATTTCCACCAGTCTGGGTATCGCCCCGAGCGTCAAGACGCGCAGAGCTATTGCAGCTCTTGAAAGATTTAGGCGCCCACATCGAAACTGGCGCATCGCCTTCACCTCTCGCACTGACGCTTGTGGCACCCTTGGGATTTGATGTCACCACGGTTGCAGTCGTAGAGCGACTAGATCCAGCTCGCACCATTGGCATTGACATGCTGTTTGACGATGTTGCTACCAAACGCAGAGTACTGGCCACCAACCCAGCCACCCGCTCCGACATGCGGGATGCTGCACATGCGCTGTTTGCCAAGGATGGAAAAGCTGTGAGCATGGTGCGCGACAGCGGCGGCTTTATCACCCAACGTGTGGTGGCCAATATGGTGAACATTGCAGCTGACATGTGCCAACAAGGTGTTTGCTCGCCGCAAGATTTGGATGTGGCTGTCACTTTAGGATTGGGCTATCCCGTTGGCCCCTTGGCGCTTGGCGACAAACTCGGCCCCACCAATGTTTTGGAAGTGCTGTTCAACTTGCAAACTGTCTACGGTGACCCTCGCTATCGCCCAAGCCCTTGGCTGCGTCGCCGTGGTGCTATCGGATTGTCTTTGTTACATACTGAGAACTAAACCATGTCAGCCCAACTGCTCAGCACCAGCGAAGGCGCCACGCTCATACTCACTTTGAGCAACCCAGAACACCGAAACGCACTCGGCCCTGAAATGTATGCAGCAGGTGTTGAAGCACTCAGTGTTGCCGAAACCAGCGCTGATATAAAAAGTGTGATCATCACGGGCGATGGAGGGCTTTTCAGTGCTGGCGGTAATTTGCAACGTCTGAACAACAACCGACAAATGCCTCCTGAGCACCAAGCCCAAAGCATTGAAGGACTGCACAATTGGATTGAGGCCATTCGCACCTTTCCAAAACCCGTGATTGCAGCGGTCGAAGGCCCCGCTGCTGGTGCAGGATTCTCCTTGGCGCTAGCTTGCGACCTCATTGTGGCTGCACGCAATAGCATTTTTGTGATGGCCTACAGCAACATTGCCCTGTCGCCCGATGGCGGTGGCACTTGGAGCCTGTCCCGCAGTGTTCCCCGCCAATTGGCGTCCGAGTTATTGATGTTTGGTGAGCGCATTGGCGCAGAACGACTCCACCAATTGGGGGTGGTCAACCAGCTGTGCGAACCTGGGCAAGCCTTGGGCACCGCTTTGTCCAGGGCCAGTCTTTTGAACCAAAAAGCACCCAACGCGCTGGCCAGCATCAAAGAACTCCTGAACGAGGCAGACGGCTCTAGTTTGAACCGCCAACTGGCTCAAGAGCGCGATCATTTTGTGAAGAACTTGCACCATGTCAATGCTGGCATTGGAATTTCCGCCTTTTTGAACAAAGAATTACCTCGCTACGAATAAGACCGGGTCCCTCAGGCGACAATTTTTTACAACCCAGTCACTCAAAAGACAGACTATGGACGAACCCATTCTTACGATGGAGGAAAGAGAGTCAATCAACGCAGGTCGTTGGTTCTCAACACTTTCCCCCTCACTTCGACACGACATTCTGAGATGCGCTTACGTCAAACGACACAAAGACGGAGAACTGATTGCAGCCCGCGGCGAGCCGCCGGAGCAGTGGATCGCCTGCGCCAAGGGTGCTGTGCGAGTGAGCTCAACCTCGGTCTCGGGCAAATTGATCACCCTCACCTACGTCGAGCCAGGAATTTGGTTTGGCGATGTGTCTATTTTCGACGGCGACAGGCGCACACACGATGCCTATGCGCATGGCGAAACCACTACGCTGAATGTGGCCAAAGCCGACTTCAAGAAAATTTTGGCCTCGCATGTAGAGTTGTACGACGCCATGTTGCGCTTGCACGCACGACGCATTCGACAATTATTTGGCTTGGTCGAAGACTTAAACACCTTGCCACTCAGGGCACGTTTGGCCAAACAACTCAACCATTTGTTGCGCAGCTATGGCGTGCCCAGTTTGTCAGATGCCAAAGCAATTCGGATCAGCTTGCAATTGGCTCAGGAAGAACTCGCCCAGTTGCTGGGCGCATCCAGACAACGCGTCAACCAAGAACTCAAGCAAATGGAGCGCGAGCATGTCATCAAAATCGAGCCCGGTGGTCTCACGGTGCTCGACAGAGAGGCACTTCTGAAAATTGTCAATTCGGACAATTGAATCAACAAGCGCACAATCTCATTTCTTTCTTAGATGGCGGTATACCCACATGAGCCAGTTTGATCATTTCGTGGGCACCCGCCCTGTTACCGGCACCCACGCCTTTGATGTTTCTGCACTTGAGAGTTGGCTCGTGGCCAACATGACAGGCTTCGAAGGCCCTCTCAGCGTAGAGATGTTCAAAGGTGGCCAATCCAACCCCACTTACAAACTCATCACGCCCAAGAGCGCTTATGTGATGCGCGCCAAGCCTGGCCCTGTGGCCAAACTTTTGCCATCAGCGCATGCCATTGAACGTGAATTTAAAGTCATGAAAGGTTTGTCTGGTACTTCAGTGCCTGTGGCAACAATGCATGTGCTTTGTGAAGACGAAGCCATCGTTGGCCGTGCTTTTTATGTCATGGAATTTGTGGCTGGGCGTGTTTTATGGGATCAATCTTTGCCTGGCATGACCAACGCTCAACGCGGCGATATTTACGATGAAATGAACCGCGTCATTGCCGCTCTTCACAGCGTCAAGTTTGCAGAGCAAGGCTTGGCCAGCTATGGCAAACCGGGTAGTTACATCGAGCGACAAATTGGTCGATGGAGCAAGCAATATGTGGCCTCTCAAACGCAAGTCATTGCAGAGATGGACCGCTTGATGGCATGGCTGCCAGCCAACATTCCCAACAGTGCCAAAGATGAAACTCTGGTCAGCATTGTTCATGGCGATTTTCGTTTAGACAACCTCATGTTCCACCCCACTGAGCCCAAAGTCTTGGCTGTGCTTGATTGGGAGCTCTCCACCTTAGGTCATCCATTGGCAGACTTCAGTTATCACTGCATGGCTTGGCACATTAAGCCTGGTTCGTTCCGCGGTATTGGCGGCTTAGATCATCATGCTCTGGGCATTCCCAATGAAGCCGAATACATCAAGCGCTACTGTGAGCGAACGGGCTTTACCACACCCGAAAAGCTTGCGCTCGATTGGAATTTTTACATGGCCTACAACCTTTTTCGCATTGCCGCCATTTTGCAAGGCATTGCCAAGCGTGTAGAAGATGGCACCGCCTCAAGCGATCAAGCCAAGTCTTCTGGCGCTGGCGCCAAACCCATGGCTGAGTTGGCATGGCACTTTGCAAGCCAAGTTCATTGAACTCTCATTCAAGCAATTCAATCATTTCCAAGATTTAACAGGAGACCTTTATGCAATTCGAATATTCAGACAAAGTCAAAACAATGCAAGCGCGCTTGCTGGCTTTCATGGACGAACATATTTACCCCAACGAGGCTCGTTTCTTTCAAGAAATTGCAGACAACCGCGCCAATGGCAATGCTTGGATACCCACCAAAATTGTGGAGGAACTTAAGCCCAAAGCACAGGCTGCAGGTTTGTGGAATTTATTCCTTCCCAAGTCACCCCGTGCACCCCAAGGCTTGTCCAATTTGGAATATGCACCCTTGTGTGAAATCATGGGTCGCGTGCCGTTTGCTGCAGAAATTTTCAATTGCTCAGCACCCGATACTGGCAACATGGAAACCTTTGAGCGCTATGCCAGCGAAGAACTCAAAGACCAATGGCTAGAGCCCTTGCTCAAAGGCGAAATTCGTTCGGCCTTTCTCATGACCGAGCCCGACGTGGCTTCTTCAGATGCCACCAACATTCAATGCGAAATTAAACGCGATGGCAATGACTATGTGATCAATGGCCGCAAGTGGTGGTCTTCTGGCGCAGGCGACCCACGCTGTGCGGTCTACATCGTCATGGGCAAAACCAATCCAGACGCTGGCCGTCACGAACAGCAGTCCATGATCATTGTGCCGGCCAACACGCCTGGCATTACAGTGGTTCGTGCACTGTCTGTGTTTGGCTACGACGATGCGCCGCATGGCCACATGGAAGTGGTGCTGAAGAATGTCCGTGTGCCCGCAGCCAATCTGTTGCTTGGCGAAGGTCGTGGTTTTGAAATTGCACAAGGTCGCTTAGGCCCTGGCCGCATTCACCATTGCATGCGTACCATTGGTGTGGCTGAGCGCGCACTTGAACTCATGTGCAAACGCTTGAACACACGCGTGGCATTTGGCCGTGAAGTAGCACGTCAAACGGTGTGGCAAGAACGCATTGCAGAATCACGCTGCATGATTGAGCAAGCTCGCTTGCTCACCCTTAAAGCCGCTTACATGATGGACACCGTGGGCAACAAAGTAGCCAAAGCAGAAATTGCCATGATCAAAATTGTGGCACCTCAAATGGCTTGCCAGATCATTGATTGGTCTATTCAAGCGCACGGTGGTGGTGGTGTGTCGCAAGACTTCCCCTTGGCTTATGCATATGCGCATCAACGCACTTTGCGTTTGGCAGATGGCCCTGATGAAGTGCACCGCAACTCGTTGGCTAAATTGGAATTGGCCAAACATTTGCTCATGCCAGGCGACAATGAAATGCCCATCACACGCGGCAGTTAAGCGCATGAATGCTTGAGGCCTTTGCCTCAAGCGCTCGCCAAATGAAGGGCCTTGACTTGATTTTTTACAGAACTTTTTAAGTAAGTTTCAAGAATTCGCCTGATCCCGCATTAGAATACAAGGCTTGTCGGAGCGTAGCGCAGTCTGGTAGCGCATCTGGTTTGGGACCAGAGGGTCGAAGGTTCGAATCCTTTCGCTCCGACCATTTTTCAATTAAGGCCCTACCGCATTGGTTCTAGGGCCTTTTTTATCTGCCCGTAGCTCAACTGGATAGAGCAACGGCCTTCTAAGCCGTAGGTCGGGGGTTCGAGTCCCTCCGGGCAGGCCACCTACACACTGAGCAATTCCACTCCACTTGCCTTAAATTTTGCAAAGTCAGGGTTTTGCCTAGCTTTTTCGCATCTTGATATGCAACATAATGCATCAACAAGGAGATTTTTGATGACTACTTCAAACTCACGTCGTTTGGTTTTGACACGCAGTGCCGCTCTAGTGGGAGCGGCCAGTTCCACATTGTTGCTGCCTGAGAAGGCGCAAGCGCAAGCGGGCAAAATTCGCGTTGGCCTGATGTTGCCTTACTCTGGTGCTTTTGCACCATTGGGTGTGGCCATCGAAAATGGCGTGCGCATGGCAATCAACGAGCAGGGTGGCAAGCTTGGTGGTCGTGAAATCGAATGGTTCAAAGTTGACGATGAATCAGACCCCTCTAAGGGCATTGAAAATGCCAATAAACTGGTTCAGCGCGACAAAGTCGATGTGCTCATTGGTACCGTTCACTCAGGCGTGCAAATGGGCATCCAAAAAGTGGCGCGTGACACTGGCGTGTTGTCCCTCATTCCAAATGCAGGCGTTCATGCCGCTACGCGCGCACTGTGCGCACCCAATGTCTTTCGCACCAGTTTTTCCAACAGCCAACCCACACTGGCTTTAGGTCAGGCCATGGTGGCCAAAGGTCATAAAAAAGCTGTTTGGATTACTTGGAAATATGCAGCAGGCGACGAAGCCTTTGAAGGTTTTAAAGAGAGCTATACCAAGGCGGGTGGAACCATTATCAAAGAGTTGGGTTTGCCCTTCCCTAACGTTGAATTCCAAGCCCTCTTAACCGAGATTGCAGCCCTCAAACCCGATGCTGTGGCCTGCTTCTTCGCTGGCCCTTCTGGCGCTAAGTTCATGAAAGACTTTGCTGCAGCTGGCCTCAAAGGCAAGATTGCACTGTACGGTTCAGGCTTCCTCACCGAAGGTGTTTTGCAGGCCGCCGGCCCAGCTGCTGATGGCGTGATGACCACACTGCACTACAGCGATTCACTTGATACGCCACGCAACAAAAAATTCCGTTTGGAATATGCCAAAACATTCAAAATGCAACCCGACGTTTATGCTGTTCAAGGCTACGACACAGGACTGCTTTTAATTCAAGGCGCCAATGCCGTCAAAGGTGATTTGACAAAGAAACCTGATTTGTACAAAGCCATGGAAGGTGCGGTCATTGACAGCCCACGCGGCAAGTGGACCATGAGCAAAACCCACAACCCTGTGCAAGATATCTACTTGCGCGTGGCCGAAAATGGCGAAAACAAAGTACTTGGTGTAGCTGCAAAAGCCTTGGCCGACCCTGGCACAGGATGTCGAATGGGCTAAGCACCAGCCAGGTGCCGAAGCGGCGGATATCTCCGCCGCTTTTTTTCTGCCCTCTAGTTTGTAGTCTGCAAACGCTTTAGTGTTAATCTTTTCCCTATGGATTTCGTCAACTTTCTCATCCAGCTTCTGAACAGTGTTCAGTATGGCTTGTTGCTGTTCATGTTGGCTGCAGGCCTCACCTTGATTTTTGGCATCATGGGCGTTGTCAATTTGGCACACGGTAGTTTTTACATGCTGGGAGCTTATCTGGCTTGGTCTTTGGCCGCTCTCACAAACAGCTTCACACTCGCCATCATTTTGGGCACCTTGCTATCGGTGCTGTTTGGCTTGTTGCTAGAGTGGTTGCTCTTCAGGCATTTCTACAAACGCGATCACCTCGATCAAGTGCTACTCACATTTGGCCTCATCTATGTGTTTGAGGAAACACGCTCTATTTTGTGGGGTGACGATGTGCATGGCGTCACCATCCCAGATGTACTAAGTGCTTCTATTCCACTCACAGAAACCCTCTCATACCCAGTCTACCGGCTGTTCATGTCGGGGGTGTGTTTGCTGTTGGCTTTGGGTCTTTATTTGCTCATTTCTAAAACCCGCTTAGGCATGAAAATTCGGGCAGGTGCTTTCAATCACGAGATGACTGAAGCCTTGGGCGTCAACATCAAATTGATTCATGCCTTGGTGTTTGCCATGGGCGTGGGGTTAGCCACCATTGCCGGCATGGTGGCCGCACCAGTTTCCAGCGTCTATCCCAATATGGGCTCACAAGTGCTCATCATGTGCTTTGTGGTGGTGGTCATAGGTGGCATTGGCTCGGTCAAGGGTGCACTCATTGCTGCATTTTTGGTGGGCTTGGTAGACACATTCGGCAAAGTTCTGTTGCCGCAAGTTGCTGGCATGCTGGTCTATGTGCTCATGGCCCTTGTTTTACTTTACAAGCCTGAAGGCTTGTTCAAAAACTAAGGCTAGTTACATGAGCAGCGCACACGCCCCTTTAGAAACATTGCCGCGCAGTTTGCATATTTTGCTGGTGACAGCCATCTTGGCGTTGGCTGCGTTTCCCTTTGTGGGCACCGACTATTATTTGCAAATGGTCACTCGAATGATGATCTTGGCCATCTTTGCCATGAGCCTTGATTTGCTCCAAGGCGTTACAGGATTGGTCTCTTTGGGGCATGCTGCTTACTTTGGTGTGGCTGGTTATGCCTTGGCATTTTTAACCCCACCTGGCGAGCCTGTTTCTTTGTGGTGGTCCTTGCCCGTATCTGTTGGTATTTCTGCTTTGTTGGCCTTGATCATTGGTTTCTTGGTGGTTCGAACACACGGCATCTATTTCATCATGGTCACCATGGCATTTGCACAAATGGTGTTCTACGCCTTCTTTGACAACAAGGTGTTGGGAGGCTCTGATGGCATTTACATCAACTTCAAACCTGAAGCTGTCTTGTTTGATTTAGAAAACAAAACAGTTTTTTACTTTTTCACCTTGGCGCTCATGGTCATGGTCTATTTGTTTTTGCGACGCTTGCTATGGAGCCCATTTGGTCGCGCCTTGGCTGGTATCCGAGTTAATGAACATCGCATGCGCGCTTTGGGATACGGCACTTTCGGCCACAAACTGGCGGCCTTTACTTTAGCGGGTGCTCTGGCAGGTTTGGCTGGTTTTTTGTGGGGCGCTCAATCGGGCTATGTCAATCCTGAGCTCATGGGTTTTCACATGAGTGCGCATGTCATCATGATGGTCATTTTGGGTGGCATGGGCAACTTTGCTGGTGCCATCGTTGGTGCTTTTTCGTTTGAATATTTGCTTCATGTTTTCAAAGATTTGCCTTCCGTCGCAGGCTTTAATTTGGGCAAACATTGGCAACTCTGGATGGGCCTCTTCATCGTGGCACTCGTGATTCTGGCACCTCGCGGCATCTTGGGTTTGTTTGACTCGCTTCTCAAAGGCAAGGAGCAAGGTCATGACTAATGCTCAAATGCCATCTAATTTGCTCTTGCGCGCTAACACAATTAGCAAAAACTTTGGTGGCCTGAAGGCAGTCAATGAGGTTTCTCTTGATTTGCGCAAAGGCGAGATTCATGCTGTCATTGGCCCCAATGGTGCTGGCAAATCAACCCTTGCCAATTTGCTCTCTGGTGACCTGCCAGCGACGTCAGGTCATGTCACTTTAAACGGCCAAGACATAAGCGGCTGGACACCAGAAAAGATATCTCGTCACGGCTTGGGCAGAAGCTATCAAAAAACCAATATCTTCAGAAGCTTCAGCGTCTGGGAGAACGTTCGATTGTCGGCACAATCCCGCAGCCAACCTGGGCCCTTCAACCCCCTGGCCTGGCTTCAACAAGCCAAGCACATGACTGATGTCAACTATCGCGCAGAGCGCGCCATTGAGTTGGCAGGTTTGCAAAATCGACGAGATGCCACGGCGGGTGATGCAAGCCATGGCGAACAACGCCAACTCGAAATTGCCATGACCTTGGCCACTGAGCCCCAAGTGCTTTTGTTAGATGAGCCCTTGGCAGGCATGGGCTTGGCAGAGGCCGAAAGCATGGTGCAGTTGCTGCTTCGCTTAAAGCCTTCTCACGCCATGATGCTGGTCGAACACGACATCGATGCCATATTCACTTTGGCCGATCAACTCACTGTGATGGTCAATGGGCAAGTGATTGCCAGCGGTTTACCCGCAGCAGTTCGCGCCGATGCAAGTGTGCAGGCAGCCTACCTGGGTGAGGATCACTGAGATGAACGACACATTGATTCAAGTTAAAGGTCTTAACAGCTATTACGGAGCTAGCCACATTCTTAGAAATATCAATTTCTCAGTCCAACGCGGCGAAACCATTGGCCTCATGGGACGAAATGGTATGGGCAAAAGTACTTTGCTTAAATCCATCATGGGCATCGTCACGCCTCGTTCAGGCGATGTGCACATCAAAGGTCAGCGCATGAACGATCGCGCCATTTTTGAAGTGGCACAACAAGGCATTGCTTATGTGCCTGAAGGACGCGGTATTTTTGGCAATCTGAGTGTGGTTGAAAATTTAAAGATGGCTGCACGCCCTGGCACACAAGGTCAAAACGATTGGACCTACGACCGCGTGCTCGAAACTTTTCCACGCCTGAAGGAGCGCTTGGGACACGGCGGCCAACAACTTTCAGGGGGTGAGCAACAAATGCTGACCATTGGCCGTGCCTTGATGACCAACCCCGATGTCTTAATTTTGGATGAAGCCACCGAAGGCCTCGCCCCCCTTATTGCCCGAGAAATTTGGCGCATCTGTAGTGTCATCAAAGAAAGCGGCATTAGCAGCGTCATTGTTGATAAAAACTGGAAACATGTGACCAAGATTACGGATCGCAATGTGATTTTGGTCAAAGGCGAAGTGGTCTTTGAAGGAACTTCCAAGTTACTTCAATCTCAGCCAGAAATCTTGGCCCAGCATCTGGGTGTTTAAACCAAACACATTGACAGTTCATTTGCCATGTCTAAAGACTCCACTTTGCGCGGTGTCCGCGTTGTCAGCTTAGCGCTCAATTTACCGGGCCCTGCCGCTCTCATGCGTTTGGCACAAATGGGCGCAAGCTGCACCAAGGTCAACCCGCCGCAAGGCGATCCCATGGCCCACTACACACCTCAAGGCTACGGGGCCTTGCACAAAGGTGTGAAGCAAATGACTTGTGATTTGAAAAATGCCAAGGGACAAAAAGCACTCCATCAACTGTTGGCCAAAACGGATGTGTTGCTCACATCATTCAGGCCCTCAGCCTTGTCAAAATTGGGACTCAGTTGGAAAGTTTTACAACAACAGTATGTCAACTTAAGCTGTGTCAGCATCGTTGGAGCACCTGGCCCCTTGGCAGAAATTCCAGGTCACGACTTAACTTATCAAGCGGAGGTCGACTTGGTGCCCGGTATGGCTTTGCCCCCCAGTTTGTTTGCCGACATGGGGGGCGCTATGATGGCCAGTGAAGCGGTTTTAAAAGCCGCATTGATCCAACGAATATCTGGCAAAGGCAGTTTTCACGAAGTGGCCTTAAGTGATGCCGCAGCATGGTTGGCGTTGCCAAGACAATGGGGCATGACCTTGCCAACAGGAGCCGTCGGTGGCTCGCACGCGGCTTACAACATGTACGCCTGCAAAAACGGCCGTGTTGCAGTGGCCGCACTTGAACCACATTTTGCAAAGTCCTTGTGTGCGGCAGCTGGCCTCATGATCACAGACGTCAAGGACTTGTTTGACAAGTCAACGCACGATGCCATTGCGGCCTTTTTGGCCAGCAAGACACGACATCAACTGAACAAGTTGGCTGCAGAAAAAGACATTCCTTTGATGACCTTGCCCAAAGCAACAAAGACTCAATGAGCACAAAGAGCACAGTGGTGATTGAACTCAAGCCAGAGCCCACAGTCAACACTGCTCAGTGATTTAACTGCGCCCAAGCCTTGTCAAGACGCTTGACACTGACAGGTTGTGGCGTTCGCAACTCTTGAGCAAAAAAACTCACGCGCAATTCTTCTAGCAGCCATCTAAACTCCAACATACGGTCGTCAACCGCACCTTTGCGCTCCGCCACCAAACGCCAATAGCGTTGTTCTTGCGGCTTTAACTCTAGCGACTTGGCCGCATCCCGCGCTGGATCGGCTCGCCATTTTTCTAAGCGCAACACAATGGCCTTCAAATAACGTGCATAGTGTTGCAGTTGAGGCCATGGCGTGAGAGTCAAGAACCGTTTCGGCAGCAAACGCTGCAACTGCTGGGCACAGTCTGCCGTTGCCTCAGGTGCATTTTTGGTATCTTTAATTTTCCGAGTGGCTGCGGCAAATTCAATCAAAATGACAGCTGCCAGCCTAGCAACTTCATTGGCAATGAGCGTCAAACGCCCTCGACCCTCGTCAATTCGTTTCTTAAAGCTGACCTCATCCGCGGGCAAAGGCTCAAGAAGAAATGCGCGCTCTAACGCCACCTCGATAATTTGCTGGCGCAAGTCGTCTGCCGTGCCAAGCGGCATATAGGCCACGGCCATTTTTTGCAAATCAGGAATGTTCTTTTCCAAATACTTCAAAGCGTCTTTAATTTGCAAAGCAAACAAACGGCGCAATCCCTCTCGGTGCTTTTGTCCTGCCACGTCCGGTTCATCAAATACCTCAATTTGAACGGCATCAGTCAAGTCGACAAGCGCTGGAAAGCCAATCAAGCTTTGACCGCCCTTCTTGATTTCCATGAGTTCTGGCAAATCACCAAAGGTCCAAGCGGTATAACGTTGTTGGACAAAAGCAGGCCCTTGGCTTGACTTAACACCCGAGACTGCTGGCCTTGTTTTGTTAAACGATGCCTCTGTTTTGACTGCAGGGTGCAATGCTTCTTTGTCGTTCAAAGGAGCTGGCTGTGAATGCTCAGAAGCGCCCTCGATCGGTTTAACTTTGAGCTGCGCCAGAGCTTGAAAAGCACCACGCGCCTGGGAACCCCAATCGGCTTTAAGCGCACCCAAATTACGTCCCATGCCTAGTTGGCGGCCGTGTTCATCTACCACACGCAAATTCATGAACAAATGCGCGCTCAGCATATCTAACTTGAAGTCAGCTCGCTTGACGTCAAGGCTGGTCATGTCGCGCACTTTCTTCAGAAGAACATCGGTCAAAGAGCCTGCGCCAAAAATTTCAGGCGTGCCCAAAGTCTCTGCCAACTTGGTTGCCGATTCAGGCAAAGGCACAAACCGAGAACGTGGTTTTTGGGGCAAGCTCTTCAACAGAGCAAGAATTTTGTCTTTAAGTAAGCCGGGCACCAGCCATTCACATCTGTCTTCGTTGACTTGGTTCAGAACAAACAAAGGTACTGTGACTGTGACGCCATCGCGTGCATCGCCAGGCTCATGCAAATAAGTGGCTGAGCAATCGGTGCCGCCCAAACGAATTGTTTTAGGAAAGGCCTGCGTCGTGATACCTGCCGCTTCGTGTCGCATTAACTCCTCACGACTGAGCAACAACAAATTGGACTGCCGCTTCACCTCATTGCGATACCACGTTTCTAGTAAACGGCCTGAGCACACATCGGCTGGAATTTGCTGATCGTAAAAAGCAAAAATGAGTTCATCGTCGACCAGCACATCTTGCCTGCGCGATTTGTGTTCGAGTTCTTCAACCTTGGCAATCATCTTGTGATTGGCAGCCAAGAACGGCAGATTGGTTTCCCACTGCCCCTGAACCAAAGCTTCTCGAATGAAAATTTCACGAGCAGATTGCGGATCAACTTTGCCAAATGGCACACGCCGTCCGCTGTAAACCAACAAGCCATAAAGCGTGGCACGTTCTAGCGCAATGACTTCACCCGATTTCTTTTCCCAATGGGGGTCTAAGAGTTGTTTGCGCAGCAAATGTGCTCCCACTTGCTCTAACCAAGCGGCTTCAATGTTGGCAATGCCACGGCCAAACAAACGTGTGGTCTCAACCAGTTCAGACACCACGGTCCAGCGTCCTGGCTTCTTGGACAAATGGGCGCCTGGGTGGCGATAAAACTTGATACCTCGCGCGCCTAAATAAACATCCTCATCGTCTTGCTTGCAACCCACGTTGCCAAGCAAGCCAGCCAGCATGGACATGTGAATTTGCTCGTAGCTTGCAGGCTTGGCATTCAACTGCCAACGATGTTCAGCAACGGTCGTGTGCAATTGAGTGTGCGTGTCGCGCCACTCTCGCACTCGGCGAATATTGACAAAGTTTTGCCTGAGCAACTGCTCATACTGGCGGTTGCTCAGTTTGTGCTCTGCACCTGCAGGTGTTTTGCCGCCGCGGGCTTCGCTTAGCCATTTCCACAATTTCAAATAGCCTGTGAACTCGCTTTTTTCATCGTCGAATTTCACATGGGCTTGATCGGCTTGGCTTTGTGCTTCAAGGGGCCTGTCGCGTACATCTTGCACTGACAAAGCACTGGCAATGACTAGCACTTCATCCAAAGCTTGCCTGTCGCGCGCTTCCAAAATCATGCGACCCACACGAGGGTCTAAAGGCAACTTGGCCAACTCTGCGCCGGTGCGAGTCAGTTCATTGGCATCGTCTACCGCACCCAATTCGGCCAGCAATTGATAACCATCGGTGATAGCACGTTTTGAAGGCGCTTCAATGAACGGGAAATCATCCACCACACCCAAGTGCAAAGACTTCATTCGCAAAATCACGCCGGCCAAGGAAGATCTCAAAATTTCTGGATCTGTAAAGCGCGGGCGTCCATTGAAATCTTTTTCTTCATACAAGCGGATGCAAATACCGTTGGCAACACGGCCGCATCGACCTGCGCGTTGGTTGGCAGCCGCTTGACTGATAGGCTCAACCATCAGTTGTTCTACTTTGCTGCGCAGGCTATACCGCTTCACCCGTGCCGTGCCTACATCAACCACAAACCGAATACCTGGCACTGTTAAAGAAGTTTCTGCCACGTTAGTGGCCAGCACAATGCGCCGTCCTGAATGCGTGTCAAACACTCTTTCTTGATCTGCCTGCGACAAGCGCGAAAAAAGCGGCAAAACTTCGGCACCTCGCGTGATGGCATTGTGTGAAAGATGCTTGCGCAAATGATCTGCTGCTTCGCGAATTTCTCGCTCACCTGGCAAGAACACCAAAATATCACCTGCTGCGTTACCGGTCCACAATTCTTCAACGGCTTCGGCTATGGCATCGTTTAAGTCGTGCTCACGTGTTTCCTCAAAGGGCCGCCAGCGCATTTCCACGGGAAAAGTACGACCCGACACCATGATGACAGGCGCGGGGCCTTTGCTGGAGGCAAAGTGCTGGGCAAAGCGATCGGCGTCAATGGTGGCCGATGTGACCACCACTTTGAGGTCGGGCCGACGCGGTAAAATTTGACGCAAGTAGCCCAGTAAAAAGTCAATGTTCAGGCTGCGCTCGTGGGCTTCGTCAATGATCAGAGTGTCGTAAGCTTCTAACAGGGGGTCGTTTTGCGTTTCAGCCAACAAGATGCCATCGGTCATGAGCTTCACCGATGCGTCTTTCGAAAGCCGGTCTTGAAAACGCACTTTGTAGCCCACGACCTCACCCAGCGGCGTTTTGAGCTCCTCAGCAATGCGTTTGGCCACGCTACTGGCTGCAATACGCCTAGGCTGGGTATGGCCAATCCATTTGCCTCGCTGGCCTTGCACGGCATTCAAACGACCACGACCCAAAGTTAAAGCAATCTTGGGCAGTTGTGTGGTTTTGCCCGAACCAGTCTCGCCACAAACAATGATGACCTGATGTTCTGCCATGGCCAGAGCGATTTCGTCGCGCTTTGCCGACACCGGTAAAGACTCTGGGAACTCGATTTTCAAGGGGGTGGCAGACAATGGCAAAACTTCTGTAAAAATCAGGGATGGCGTAAGGCCTGAATTATCCGCTGTCTTGGCCCCTTTCTAGAGATCCACAAGCCCATGTCCACTGTCTTTAACTTCACCTTCGTACCATGGTTTCGCTCGGTGGCACCCTACATTCACATGCACCGCGGCAAAACCTTTGTCGTGGGCATTGCGGGTGAGGCCATTGCGGCAGGCAAGCTACAGCACTTGGCCCAAGATTTGGCCTTGATTCAAAGCATGGGCGTGAAGATCGTGTTGGTTCATGGCTTTAGGCCTCAGGTTAATGAGCAACTGCTGGCCAAAGGTCATGTTCCTAAATATTCAAATGGCATTCGCATTACCGATGAAGTGGCCCTAGATTGTGCGCAAGAGGCAGCCGGCCAGCTACGCTATGAGATAGAAGCAGCCTTCAGCCAAGGACTTCCCAACACACCCATGGCGGGCTCTACTGTGCGCGTCATCAGCGGCAATTTCCTCACAGCCAGGCCCGTCGGGATCGTCGATGGCGTCGATTTTCAGCACTCGGGTTTGGTCCGCAAAGTGGACGTGGCTGGCATTACGCAAACCCTCAATATGGGCGCCATGGTTTTGCTGTCGCCCTTTGGTTTTTCTCCAACGGGTGAAGCTTTTAACTTGTCCATGGAAGAAGTGGCCACCAGTGTCGCCATCGAACTTCAAGCCGACAAACTCATTTTTCTCACCGAAATTCACGGCTTGCGCATCAAGCCAGAAGAGCCCGAATCGGAAGACAACCCAATTGACACCGAATTGCCACTTGCTAGTGCAGAAAGTCTGTTGAAAAAACTACCAACGGCCCTTTTACCGACCGACAACGCGTTTTATTTGCAGCACTGCGTCAAGGCCTGCAAAGAAGGCGTAGAAAGAAGCCACATCTTGCCGTTTTCAGTCGATGGCGCTTTGCTGCTAGAAATCTATGTGCACGATGGCATAGGCACCATGGTCATCGATGAAAAACTCGAAGAATTGCGTGAAGCCACTGCCGACGATGTGGGCGGCATTCTGCAACTCATCGAGCCCTTTGAAAACGATGGCACCTTGGTCAAACGCAATCGAACAGAAATAGAACGCGACGTCGATCACTACACCATCATTGAGCACGATGGTGTGATCTTTGCATGTGCTGCGCTGTACCCTTACACCGAGGCGAAAACTGCTGAAATGGCAGCACTCACTGTGTCACCCCAGTCGCAAGGGCAAGGCGATGGTGAAAAAATATTGAAGCGCATCGAACAACGTGCAAGAGCCATGGGTTTGCAAAGTATTTTTGTTCTCACCACTCGCACCATGCATTGGTTCATTAAACGCGGCTTTGTACAAATGGACCCAGACTGGCTGCCTGAAGGTCGCAAGCGCAAATACAACTGGGATCGCCGCAGCCAGGTACTGGTTAAAAAACTCAGTTAAGCGTTTGCTGCTTTAGTTGAAAGAAGTAGCGCTAGGGTTTGCTTCAACTTTGGCCAATTTGAACATGCCATCGCGCCAACGAAGGCAGAGCATGAGTACCAGAATGCCTGTGAAAACAGCAAACGACCAATTGGCAATGGAGCCACCCAGAAAACTCCAATCGATCTTCGTGCAATCGCCGCCACCCTTGAAAATCATGGGCACGGCGCGTTGCAAAGGAAAGTTTTCGATCATGCCGTAAAAATCACGCCCACATGAAACCACCTCAGGGGGATACCACTGAAGCCATGTTTGACGCGCAGCCACAAATGCGCCAAAGCCAGCAGAGATAAATGCCAACCAAGACATGCAAAGTGTGCGCAATGGTGCTTTGGCACTGGCACCCAAGACACACCAAAGAATGACGCCAATCAGTGCATAGCGCTGAACAATGCACATTGGGCAAGGCTCTAAACCTAGGTGGTTTTGCAGATACAAAATACCAAAAGCCAACATGCCTAAGCAAGCCGCAGCCACCAAGGCTAGCCAACGGTGTGTGGGAATATAGATCAAGAATTAGCTTTCGACAAAAGCCCGTTCTATCACGAACTGCCCGGGGATACTGGTGTTGCCTTCAACAAAGCCACGTTTTTCACATAAAGATTTGAGGTCGCGCAACATTTCAGGGCTGCCACAAATCATGACGCGGTCTTCTGCGGGATTGAGTGCGGGTAAGCCTAGGTCTGAGCTAATGGTGCCGTTTTCTAACAAATCTGTGACCCGGCCTTGGTGTTCAAAAGCTTCACGCGTGACGGTGGGGTAGTACAAAAGTTGCTTGCTGACCATCTCACCCAAAAACTCATTTTGCGGAAGTTCTTTGCAAATAAAGTCGTGGTACGCCAATTCTTTGACCTCGCGAACGCCGTGCAATAAAACCACTTGCTCAAAGCGCTCGTAGGTTTCGGGATCGCGAATGATGCTCAAGAAAGGAGCCAGTCCGGTGCCCGTGCCAATGAGGTACAAACGCTTGGCTGGGGTGAGGTAATCAATGAGCAGCGTGCCTGTGGGTTTGCGACCCACCACAATGGTGTCGCCCACTTGAATGTGTTGCAACCTAGAGGTGAGGGGGCCATCGGGCACCTTGATACTCAAAAATTCGAGGTGCTCTTCGTAATTGGCGCTGGCAATGCTGTAGGCTCTCAATAAGGGTTTGCCGTTGTCACCTCTTAAGCCAATCATGGTGAAATGACCATTTGAAAAACGCAAAGCCTGATCGCGTGTGGTGGTAAAGCTAAACAAACGGTCCGTCCAGTGGTGAACACTGAGAACTTTTTCTTCTAAAAATGCACTCATAAAGCCTAGGGGATTTAAACAAAACAAGCCATTTTCAGACTTATTTGCTGGTATTGGAAATACAATAATTTTATATCCCTATACCCCACTCATCTTAAGAATAATCAAGGAACATCATGGCACGCACAGTCAAATGCATCAAATTGGAAGCCGAAGCCGAAGGTCTGGACTTTCCGCCCTATCCTGGTGAATTGGGTAAACGCATTTGGGAAAACGTCAGCAAAGAGGCATGGGCCGCTTGGCTCAAACACCAAACCATGTTGGTCAATGAAAACCGCTTGAACTTGGCGGATGCCCGCGCACGCCAATACTTGGCACGCCAAATGGAAAACCATTTCTTTGGCGCCGGCGCCGACGCAGCCCAAGGTTATGTCCCCCCACCTAGCGCCTAATTTTCACTCAAGCCATTGGCAACATAGAGCACCCGGCCACAGCAACTGGCATGCTTTAGACACTGAATTTGGTGGGGGAGAATCGTTTCTAAACACCCTTGAAGCGTGGCGCCAGGATCCTGATTCACCCCATCAGCTCTTTTACACAGCGTTCAGCACAGGAGTCCCCCAAAATCTTGAACCTAGGCTGAGGTCCGCCTGCGTGGGTCTAATGCCCGGTGTTCATCGATTTGCGTTTGAACAGGGGCAAGTTCAATTAACGCTCTGCATTGGGGACGCACCCCAAATTACCAAAGAAATTGACATTGCAAGTCACAGCATGTGTGTTGATCACATCGACACATGGGGTTTCAAAAACTTGGCACGGCTATGTCAGGTCGGCACACACCTGCAATGGCAAAAAGCTTCTTCAAGTGCTGTGGCCGGTCTCCAAAGCGCTGGCTTTCAAATCGACTCATCCAAGCAAGTAGCCTGTTACCAACCGAATTGGCAAGTTAAGTCGGCCCTCCGTCAAAGCCCAGAGTTGTTCAACAATGCAATTGTCATTGGCGCTGGCTTGGCGGGTTCAGCTGTTGCGTACAGCCTTGCCACCAGGGGTTGGAAAGTACAAGTTCTAGACCAAGGTGCAACGTTGGGCGCAGGCGCCTCTGGCTTACCAGCAGGTATTTTGGCAACCCATGTGTCGCCCGACAACAATGTGCTGTCTCGCATCACGCGAGATGGCGTGCGAGCAACAATCCAAAGGGCACAGGCTCTTCTTGAACATGGCCTCGACTGGAAGCTGTCTGGCTTGGTTGAACACCGTTACGCTGGCAAACGCGAGTTGCCCAAAGGCAATCGGTGGCCTGAGGCAGGTCATGAGTGGAGCACACAAGCCAATACGCAACAGAAACTAGCAGCAGGTCTGGCGGAAGAGACTGCCGCGCTTTGGCACAACTTGGCTGGATGGCTTCAACCTCAAAGCTTGGTGAAGGCGCAGTTAATGCATCCCAACATTGAATTACGCACTCAGCAAAAAGTAACCAAGCTCAATTCACTCAACAAGCAATGGGAATGCTTAGACGCTCAAGGCAATCTCATCGCGCAAGCGCCAGTTCTGGTCTTGGCCAATGCCTATGATGCCCAAACGCTGATCGACAGCATCAAGCTTTCATCGCAGGCTGCGCCCCACCCTCACCTGCCCGCCACTGCGCTCAGGGGACAAGTGACCATCGGACCAATGCGAGCGATACCAGCCCAAATGCAAAAATCATTGCCGTATTTTCCTGTCAACGGTCATGGGAGTTTGATCTGCCATCTTCAAAGTCAAGAACCTTATTGGATGGTAGGTTCGAGCTTTCAACGCAACGACTTTGATTTGCAAAAACGCCATGAAGATCAAGTCTCCAATATGCAGCAATGGGCTGAGCTCATGCCAGCTTGGCAAGAAGAGATCTTGAATCAAATTGATTTAGGGCAAACCACAGCATGGGCGGGCCTTCGAATGGCATTACCTGATAGGCTGCCGGCGGTTGGCGCTTTTTCTCATCCCGAACTCAAAGGACTGACTGTTTGCACTGGGCTTGGGGCCAGAGGTATCAGTTGGTCTGTGTTGAGCGGGGAGTTGTTGGCCGCACACGCCAACCACGAGCCCTTGCCCATGGCTGCCTCTTTGGCCAAGCTAATGGCTGCAAGCCGATTTGGCTGAACTTATTGTTGGGCTGCTGCGGGGCGACGAGCCTTGACGTATGCATCGGTTGGCTGATAATTTTTTCCATCGGCATAACGCCACTGCGTCATGGTGCCCTGATTGCCACGCACATCCAACTTGCCCACATATGCACCCATGGTCGACTGTTGATCGATGGCGCGGAACTCTGCAGGGCCAAAGGGGGTGCTGACTTTGAGACCCCGCATGGCCACGATCAATTTTTCATTGTCGGTCGTACCCGCTTTTTTGATGCCCGCAAAAATGGCTTGCATGGTGGCATAGCCCACCACCGAGCCAAGCTTGGGGTTTTCTTTGAATTTTTTGTAATAGTTGGCTGCAAAGGAGGCATGCTCCTTGGTGTCAATTTGATCCCATGGATAGCCCGTCACAATCCAGCCCTTGGGAGTTTCATCCTTCAAGACTTCTAAGTATTCGGGTTCACCAGACAACATGGACACCACCGGCACCCTGGGGAAAATGCTGCGCTGATTGCCTTCACGCACCAGCTTGGCTAAGTCAGCACCAAAAGTCACATTGAAAATAGCATCGGGCTTGCTTTGCATGAGGGCGCTCAAGCTGCTGCCCGCATCAATTTTTCCAAGTGCAGGCCATTGCTCTCCCACAAACTCCACGTCAGGTCTTTTGGCCTTGAGAAGTTCTTTGAAACTGGCCACAGCACTTTGGCCATATTCGTAATTGGGCGCCAAAGTGGCCCAGCGTTTGGCGGGCAATTTGGCCGCTTCTTCAACCAACATGGCGGCTTGCATATAAGTGCTGGCGCGCAAGCGAAAGGTATACCGGTTGCCTTTGTCCCAAACGATGGCATCGGTGAGGGGTTCGCTGGCTATAAAAAGTCGCTTGCTCCGCAATGCATGATCGGCCAAGGCCAAACCCACGTTGGACAAAAAACCACCTGCCAACACATCTACTTTTTCTTGGCTGGTGAGTTCGATGGCGTGCCGCAAGGCATCTTCGGGTTTGCCGGCATCATCACGCGCAATGACTTCGACCTTGCGACCTAAGAGACCACCAGAGGCATTGATTTCCTCTACCGCCAATTGCCAGCCTTGCTTGTAGGGTTGCGTGAATTGAGGAATGGCCGAATAGCTGTTGATTTCACCAATTCGAATGGGCGCCTGCGCTTGCACAGACAAAGCCGATGTGGCGCCCAATGCCACGGTACAAACACCCAATAGCCAAGACTTCATTTCAAACTCCCAAAAACGAAACTGTATCAGCAAGCTGAATTCCAGTCGCTTTGGAGACATTTCCCTTCCCGAGGTCGGCCTATTCCTTATGATCAAAAAGCATATATGTCAAACGATTAAGTAGTTTGAATTGACATAAAGAACCCGTAGAGTTCAAACCTCAGCGGCATTGGCCGTCACTTTCATTGATTTTCAAGCCGATGTACCACTACACAGAATTCGACCGCCA
>CAJCDH010000051.1 GCA_903961095.1 uncultured Burkholderiales bacterium
CTGCGCGTTTTTACAAAACCAGGTCTCTTGCCACCGATGAAATTGGTAAAGGCCGTGTGTCCGTGAACGATCAATCGGCCAAAGCGTCCAGAGAAGTCAAAGTTGGCGACACGGTCAGCGCTCGTCAAGGCGACATGACCCGAACAGTGATTGTTCTGGCCATCAGCGACCAAAGAGGCGCGGCACCTGTTGCCCAAGCGCTCTACACCGAAACCCCTGAAAGCATCCAACTTAGAGAAAAAATAAGTCTACAACGGCGTCTTTCGCGGGAGCCCGCACTCAGCATAGAGCAGGGACGCCCCACCAAACGCAACAGGCGTGAACTAGAGAGAGCCAATCAAGTGGGCTGGAACGATCGCTGGAGTGCATCCCTGGACGAGAGCTGACACTTAAGCGCCAGTTAGGACCTTTTTCGGGGGTTTTCACCCTCCCCATTCGCTAGCCTCCCCCTCTAAAGTCTGCGGTAACAGCAACACAGAGGAGACTATCTTGAAGTTTACAAAACACCCAGCACCTTTTAGCCGACGCTTCGGTCTACGCATGTTGAGCGCCATGGGTTTGATCAGCAGCCTTGGCTTAGGACTGATCACAAGCAACTCTGCAGTGGCCCAGGTCTATCCCAATAAACCAATTCGTTTGGTGGTCACCTTTCCCACTGGCGGCGCTCCCGATATTTTGGCCCGCTTGTTCAGCGAAAAAGCCCAACTGGGACAGCCCATTGTGATTGACAACAAACCCGGCGCAGGTGGCAACATTGGGAGCGACGTGGTGGCCAAGTCGGCTGGCGATGGCTACACCTTGGTCATGGGCACCGTAGGCACACACTCCATCAATGGCGCCTTGTACGAAAAAATGCCTTATGACATGGTGAAAAACTTCACCCCCATTTCTCTCATTGCATCAGCCCCCAATTTGCTGGTGGTGAACAATGATTTGCCTGTCAAAACGGTGAATGAATTGATTGCCTACATGAAGGCCAATCCCAATAAGTTGTCATTTGGTTCCCCTGGCATTGGCACCTCCGTCCACATGTCTGGTGAGTTGTTCAAGTCTATGACGGGTACCAGCATGACCCATGTTCCTTATAAAGGTCGTCAGTTTTTCTTACCAGACTTGCTAGGTGGCAGCATTCAATTGGTTTTTGACAACATGCCTTCTGCCTTGCCCATGGCCAAAGAAGGCAAGATTCGCGCAATTGCTCAAACCACGGCCAAGCGCTCACCCGCCGCACCCGATGTTCCCACAGTGGCGGAATCGCTGCCAGGCTTTGAGGCCACCACTTGGTTTGCCATGTTCGCCCCCGCCAACACACCCAAGCCGGTCATTGACAGATTGAATGCAGAAGTAGTGCGTGTTTTCAAACTGCCCGAAGTGGCAGAGCGCCTCAAAACATTAGGACTTGATGCTGTTCTCTCCTCCTCCGATGAATTGGCGAAATACCAAGCCAGTGAAATCGTTAAGTGGGCGAAAGTGGTGAAAGAGTCTGGCGCCAAAGCCGAATAAGTTTTCATTGATCAACACATCACGGACCCCCCAATGACACATGATTTAAATCGCCGCGACGTCCTTCAAGCAGGCTTGGCAGGTGCAGTCAGCATTGCTATGCCTGCCATGGCACAAAGCAACTTTCCATCAAGGCCCATTAAGCTGATTTGCCCTTGGCCAGCGGGTGGATCCACCGACGGTGTGATGCGCGCCTTGGCTGAAAGTGCCACCCGAATTTTGGGTAGCCCTGTGGTGATAGAAAACAAGGCAGGCGCAAGTGGCATGCTCGGCCCCAATGAACTGGTCAACGCCAAGCCCGATGGATACACTCTCTCGCAATTGACCATTGGCATTTTGCGTTTGCCCCACATGCAAAAAATGCAGTTCAACCCCATGCAAGATTTCACCTTCATTGCATGCTTGACGGGCTATACCTTTGGCATTGTGGTGCGTTCAGACTCACCCATCAAATCGATCAAAGACTTGGTCGACTATGCCAAAACCAACCCAGGCAAATTCACATTTGGCTCCACTGGCAACGGCACAACACCTCACTTGGCCGTCGAAGAATTTGCCATGAAGGCCGGTATTCAATTGCAACACATTCCATTTAAAGGCAACGCCGATGGCATGGCTGCATTGCTGGGCGGACATGTGATGTCGCACAGTGATGCCACAGGCTGGGCACCACATGTAGATGCAGGCACATGCAGACTGCTTGCCACATACGGCAGCAAACGGACCAAGCGTTGGCCAAACGTTCCCACCTTGAATGAATTGGGCTTTGACACGGTTTCTGATTCACCCTTTGGCATTGGCGGCCCCAAAGGCATGGATCCAGCAGTCACTCGAAAGCTGCACGACGCATTTAAGAAAACTTTGGAAGACCCGCAAGTGTTGGCTACTTTTGAGAAGTTTGACCAATCGGTGATCTACATGGGCACCGACGAATACACCAAATTTGCGCGCGACAATTATCAAAAAGAAAAAGTGATCATTGATAAATTGGGCTTGGCAAAACCAGCCTAATCAAAACTTTCCTCGCAAAAAAAAACGCCCAGCACCATCTGGGCGTTTTTCATGTTGGCTTGCAGAACTTTAATGAGGCCGATTCATTTTGCAAGCAGTGGGCAGTTCTACTTCGTGGGCTTTAAATTGCCTTAGCACTTTAAAGCCATACCCTGAGCCCTCCACATCAAAAGGCACATCGATGCCTCCTTGTTTGGCCATCACAGCAACCACCATAGGCTGCTGAAATTGATGGTCTGTTGAACGCATCTTGCCGCGCTGTCCTGCCATGCTCACTTCAGCATTTTCAAGCTGCAAAGCAACAGCCAAAGGGTCGGACTGACCAGCCCTTTCAATCGATTGCGCCAAAGCTTCCACCATCAGTTGCATTCTCAAATGCAAATAATCTTCAGCCGGCTTTGAAAATCGCTGCTTGAATGATTGGTAAAACTTGGTACTTTCTGAGCCTGGCACATTGGGCATCCATTCAGCCACCGCCATCACCTTGCCAACGCCAGCCTCACCCATGGCTGCAGGCGCACCCAATGCGTTGCCGTAGAAAGTGTAAAACTTACCTTCGTAGCCAACATCTTTGGCAGCCTTGACCAGCAAGGTCAAATCATTTCCCCAATTGCCTGTGATCACCGCTTGGGCACCAGATGACTTGATTTTGGCTGCATAAGGCAAGAAATCTTTAACGCGGCCCATAGGATGCAACTCGTCACCCGCAATTTGAATATCGGGTCTTAGTTTTTCAAGTTGAAGTTTGGCCTCTCGCAAGACAGACTGACCAAAGCTGTAATCCTGCCCAATCAAATACACCGACTTCAATTTTGCATCTTGTTTCAAAACCTGCATGAGAGCCGACATGCGCATGTCAGCATGCGCATCAAACCTAAAATGCCAAAAGTTGCATTTTTCTTGAGTCAGCGCAGGATCGACAGCCGCGTAGTTCAAAAAAAGAACGCGTCGCGTTGGTTCTCGATCGTTGTGCTTTTGTATCGCATCCATTAAGACCGCAGCGTTGGCTGAAGAGTTTCCCTGAAACACAAACTGAGCACCTGTATCAATGGCTGAGCGCAAAGAAGTGAGAGCTTCTTCACTTTGGCCCTTGCTGTCGTATCGGTTTAAGAGCAGCCTGCGTTTGCCATCTTGGGTGTTCACACCGCCCCTTGCATTGACTCGCTCTACAGCCCAGACCAAATTCCGCAACACGGCTTCACCAGTGTTGGCAAAGGGTCCGCTCATTCCCTCGATGAGGGCCAACTGAACCGGGGCTAGTTGAACCGAAGGGCTCGAAGCTGATTGCGCATGGACTGAACTAAAGAAAGACAGGAGAAAGCAAACAGACAGACGAGCACAAAGTCGAAATGAAAAAAACACAAGAAAATTCCAAGAAAAAATCAGAGAGAAATCGATTCAATGTGCGAAAGCGGCCAACGAGGCTTGACATCAAAACCATAGTTCATTTCTGGCTGTTGCTTGCCAGACTGCACCCGCATGGCAGCTGCCAAAGCAATCATGGCGCCATTGTCTGTGCACAAATGCAGTTCGGGATAATGAACCCTCACACCCGCTTTATCGCATGTCTCATTCAGTTGTTTGCGCAAAGAACGGTTAGCACCTACGCCACCAGCCACAACCAATCGCCTCATGCCTGTGGCTTTTAAAGCTGCCATAGATTTTTTGAGCAA
>CAJCDH010000052.1 GCA_903961095.1 uncultured Burkholderiales bacterium
AGCGGCTGGCGAACCGATTGGCCAGATCGATCTGGTCTTCGGCCAAAATGTTGATCGCAAAACGATCCGCACGACGGAACACCAAGTGGCTGCGTGCATTGAGCGACTGGCTCCACACAATGAGCGGTGGGTCGAGCGATAAGGAACTGAACGAGTTGGCGGTGAGGCCCCAGCGGGTGCCATCGGTGTCGATCGTCGTCACCACGGTGACACCGGTGACGAACGAACCCAGCACATCGCGCAGGGCGCGAAGGTCGCTGGGGTCTTGTGTAGTAGCTGATGAAGAATTCATTGTGGTCCTTGAGTCTGAGAATTCGGTTAGCATTTCAAACTATAGGTCGTTAGTTATGAACGTCAAACTAATTTGATTTGAAGCAGATCATCAAGCAAACTGATTCCGTCACATACACTCGCCCCATGATCGACACACTACTTCGCATCCGCCTCTTCGTCGCCGCCTACGAAGAGGGCTCATTCACAGCCGCAGCCGTGCGAGAGCACCTAACGCAGCCCGGGATGACGCAGCACATGCAAACGCTCGAGCAACATCTCGGCGTGAAGCTGTTCATGCGCCAACGCGGCAACACCATGGAACCGACGCCAGCGGCCGATGCCTACTACGCGGCCTGCGTAACTGCCCTTCGTGCGCATTCAAAGACTCGCCTTGCGGTGCAGCCTTTCACAAGCGGCCTCAGTGGTGAGGTTCGGATCGGATTGACACCCGCATTGACAAGCACAATACTGGCCCCGACACTATCATCGTTCGTCGTTCAACACCCTAACGTAGTGGTTCGGATCATGGACTCCTTCAGCGATGTGGTGGTCGACAAACTGCGTGCCGGTGAGATCGACCTGGCTGTGGTACCAGGCAACCGACGGGAGGCCGGTTTGCGGCAAGGACCTTTCGCGCGCATGCCTGAGTTCCTGGTGTCCGGCGCACGTGCCCAACACCAGGTCGTCAACGGGCGGCCGGTGCGTCTTGCTGACCTTGGTCCCATTAAGCTGATCGTCCCGGGTAGGACACAGGCACGCCGACCCGGACTGGATGCCTATCTGGCCCAATCCGGCGCAATCATCGATCGGGTGCTAGAGATGGACACATTCGGGGGGGGTAAGGACTTCATCAAGCACTCCGACTGGTTCGCTTTTCATCCAGCCACGGTGGCCATCTCCGAACTACATTCGGACGACTTCATCGTCAATTCGCTCATCGATCCGCCACTGAGCCTCGAGCTGTTCGTGCTCGAACGCAACCGCGAAGTGCCGCCCCCTGAGGCCATTACCTTCGTCGAAGAGTTGCGGCGTCAGACGCTGGCTACGCTTGATTCCATCGATGCTCTACTGAACGGCATCGGCAAATCGGGGGGGTGACAGGCGCCCCGTGAGGTTACACGCGGCCAGTTTCGCTCGGCGACTACTGGGAACCCGGATACGTGAACATCATGTCATCTCCGGCACCTATATGACGATTGTGACGCACAGATAAAAAGGAAAGTTTTAAAACTTCAAACTCAAAATATTGCCATCACTTTATTTACTTTCTGATATCAAGTTAAATGATTTGTAAGAGTTGATTTAACTTTCTAAGATGGTTTTAATGACTAAAGGTATTTATTACAAAGACATTTATGTTTGCAGAAGACACCAAAATGAAAAAATTTAAGCTTACGTTCCAACGCAATTTTCTATCTGCAATTGCAATTTCGTTAATGACTGCGGTGACACCTCAAGCTATAGCCCAAAATACCAAATGGCCCAACAAGCCAATAAGGATTGTGGTGGCCTTCACTCCAGGCGGACTTACAGATGCATATGCGCGCTTGTTTGCTGAGCAAATTACATCTCAACTTGGCGTACCCGCATATGTAGAAAACAAACCTGGGGGGGGATCCATTATTGGAATTGATGCAGTTGCCAAGTCTCCTCCAGATGGCTACACCTTACTGATGACCACTTCCGGTACAGTCTGGCAAAACAGAGTGCTCTATAAAAAACTTCCGTATGACCTTGACAAGGATCTAACCCCCATCGCTTTTTTCCCTTCTGGCCCATTGGTAGTGGGTATCTCGGAAAAAGTACCCGTAACGAACTTCCAAGATTTCATTAAGTTTGCCAAAAATAACCCAACTGCATTTGGTAGTTATGCACCGGGTTCCTACCCCCAGATGATGGCAGACCAAATTAATCGAAATTACGGTAGCAACATTCTTACTGCGCATTACAAAGGCGAATCACCCATGTGGATTGATCTTGCCTCCAATCAAGTGCAAGTTGCAGTAGGCAGTTATCAGGGCTTTAATACGGTGGCTTCTCGGGGCGTTCGTGCCATTGGTGTCACCGGGGGATATAGATCACCCAAATTGCCTCAAGTCCCAACATTAGTTGAGCAAGGCATGAAAGATCCCCTGTTCGGCCTGGAGGGCGGATTTCCTGTAATGGCTCCTGCAGGCACACCTGAATCAGTTATCAAGTTGTTGTCAAGCGTCGTAGTCAATGGATCCAATACTGAAAGTGCGGCCAAATTCAGGGAGATGTATTCCATTCCTAACAAACCCAAAAACTTGACTGAAACACGACGCGATTGGGATCGTGATGTACCCATCTGGATCAAGTTGGCAGTAGATCTTGGCATCAAGCTAGACTGATTCAAAGGTTAAGCAACCATGTGGCATGGTGCAGTCCAATCCTCTTATTTTGTTAATAGTTTATGAAAACTCGCATCACAGAACTCCTGAGCATTCGTCATCCAATCATGCAAGGGGGCGTCAAAGTGGTGGGTGGTACCTTGTCAGCACAACTCTAATCAGGATATATAAAACATGGAGTTTTCAGAACTCATTAAAGCCCGTAAAAGCATTCGCGGCTATCAACAAAAACCTGTACCTCGGGAAGTTATAGAAGAAATAATTGAGGTAGCCAAATGGTCACCGTCTTCAATGAACACACAACCTTGGTATGTGCATGTGATAACGGGCGCGCCGCTGGATCTAATCCGCCAAGGCAATACATCGAACATGCTCAAGGGGATACCGCCAAAACGAGACTTTCCAATGAAAGAATCCTTCGAAGGCATTCACCGAAAGCGCCAAGTGGACATCGCAGTTCAGCTGTTCGATGCAATGGGCATTGCCCGAGAGGATAAAGAGCGACGCACTGACTGGGTCATGCGCGGATTCAGGCAATTTGATGCCCCTGTGTCTCTGGTACTAACTTATGACAAATACTTGGAGCCTGCAGCCATCAGCCAGTTTGATCTGGGGGCCTTGTCGCATGCGTTGGTGTTGGCAGCATGGGAAAGGGGCCTGGGCACAGTGATCAACGGGCAAGGAATAATGCAATCTGCTGTTGTGCGAGAGCATGCGGGAATTCCAGACGATCAAAACATCATGATCTGCATTGCTATGGGCTACCCAGACGAGGACTTTGTGGCCAACAGCGTGAAATCTGTTCGCGAAGACAAAATGAACTTTGTGCGTTATGTTGGCTTCTGATCAGACTTTTCGCAAAGAGATAATCTCTTTTAATTGTTTATCAACATCGTTTGCAAATGGCATGTAGAGCACCCCATGGCCATAGTCTGACAAAGTATGACTAAAACGTCAGGACCATCTAATGCAAATCACTATATTTCATGAGCAACTTCAGTTGTAATCATTTTCAATCTGACTGCGACCAATCTATAGTTACATCAGAATAACGATTCCTTCGTTACAAAACGAAAACGACAACATGAACTTAGCAAGAAGATTTTTGTCCTTTGCAAGCTTAAATGCTTTGTTTTGTTTTCTGTTGCCCGTTCAAGCTCAAAACTTACAAGTGACACGGTATCCCGATAAGGTTATCAAGCTTATCGTAGCCAAACCACCCGGGGGACTCGACGATAACATTGCACGAATTCTGCAACCTTCGCTTCAAAAACTACTTGGGACAACTGTAATTGTCGAGAATATCGGTGGGGCGCAGGGGATCATTGGCACCCAAGCCTTAATTCGCGCAGAACCCGATGGGTACCGCCTGATGGTGATGAACATACGCCAACAGTTCCAAGCCGGTGCAGTGATGGATAAAGCACCTTACGATTTGGGAAAAGACATCACGCCAATTATTACTTTCGCCTCCACCCGCGGCGCTGTGATCGTTCACCCTTCCATTCCAGGTAACGACCTAGTGGATGTTCTGGAATTCGCCAAAGCCAACCCGAACAAGGTTCATTACGGCACCACCGGCGTCGGTTCAAGCTCTCATCTGTACATGCACCTTGCTGCCCAGCAGATTGGGGCTCAGATGTTGGCGGTTCCTTACAAAGGAGGCGGTCCTGGATCCCTAGCGCTTGCCTCAGGTGACATTCAAGTTTTCTATACCGATTGGGGTACAGCGTTGAGCACTGCACGGATGGGCAGAGGCGTTCGTATCATTGCTCAGACTGGACCGGGTAGAGCGAAGGAGGCGCCAGACATCCCACTTTTCCCCGAGCCGATCAGAAAGTTATTCAGCCCTTCATCAATAGCTCTTATTGGACCCCGAGGAATCGATAGCGGTATCGTCGAAAAGATTGCCAACGCAATCAAACAAGTTGTTGCGCAGTCTGATGTCGCTGAGCAACTTCGCAAAGTTGGTGCCGAGCCGCACATCAATGATGCAACGTGGTTTAGGTCTGAAATTGATGAACTCACCACAAACTGGGGACCCACTGCCAGAGCGATTCAAGCTCAAATCGATGGAAAAACAACCGGAGTACAAGCAAAATGATCGCCCAGCATGAATGGATATGTGCGCACGATATTTCAGCCAAAAGCATCTTAAACCAGCTACTTGTGCAATTGTGGGCAGAGGTGCAAGAAGCGAGCAGCGGGAGGATGAATGTCAGTTTGCATCCGAATGGTTCACTGGGCGGACCTGATGACATGGTGGATCAGATGGTTAGCGGAAGAATCCAAGTGCATCCAGTTTCTGGGATGATCCTCTCACGCATAACGCCAGTCGTAGCTTTGGAAGGCTTACCTTTTGCCTACCCAACGTCCGATCAGGCCTGCCAGGCAATGGCCGGCAGTACTGGCGATGCAGTGCGATCTGCTTTGCGCGCCAAGGGCATCCACTCTCTGCGAAGCGTACTGCCTCAGGGTCTCAACCAGATATTTTGTCGCGGTCGCCAGATCCATACCGTGGACGATCTCAAGGGTTTTCGTATTCGAATTGGTAACTCGCCCTACTTAAAAGATTTGTATGGATCTCTCGGATGCGACCCGCAACCGGTCGATCTCCAATTTATCAATGAGGCAATCAGAGAGGGGCGAGCAGATGGAATGGAGATGACATACAACGGCGTAGCAACCGGCCAGCGCGACGAAATGATTGAATCCATTGCAATCTCTAACATTCGATTCGCCTGCTTCTGGATGTGCTTCAACGCTGAAGCTTGGGACAGTCTTGATGAAGAGCTTCAAATGCTGATAGAAAGTAGGTTCGATGTTCTAGCAAAACAGTATGTCCTCGAGATCAACGCAGCGAATCAAGCAGGTCTGCAAACTCTTCAGGATCGCGGATTAACCTTGACGACCATAGACACCGAAAGTTTTCGTCTCCGCCTTAAAGATGCTGGATTTTTTGACCGATGGCGCGTGCAAATCGGGGAAGAAGTGTGGCAATCCATTGAGGCTTACCATGAAAACTGATACAGCAGCACCTCTTACCTCCACCCTATAAAGGACTTATCATGGACAGCTCTATTTGGTCTATTTGGCACGACCTGGATGCAAGCGATGAAGATGAGCATATTGCCTGGCTTCATGGCGTTTATTTGCCTTCTCTAAAAAAACTAGCTGGCGTTCTCTGGGTTGCTCATTATCGCAATGTAGGAGGCGGCCCGGCCATGGACCTTCTTCACGAACGCATGCCCCGATCGACCGATCCAGATTCGCAAGGGGGTTGCAAGCATATCATCATGGTTGGCGCAGTATCTGCGCTCAATTTTTTCAAACCAAGCATCATTGAACAAGAGTCCTTGGCAGTTGGTGAAACGCGCAAGATGTTGGATCAACGACGCAGACCCCAACAGTTCATCTTCACTGAGTACGCACGTGTTAACGGGCCGGAATGGGGACACCGAATGCCTGGGTCGATGCCAGCACCCGGTATTCAATTTGGCGCCTTGCGCAGCCGTTCTTTGGAAGGAGAGCATTATGCGGGGCGCTGGTATTCGGAGTACCGTCTACCGACCATGGCTTCGATGCCAGGGTGTATTGCAGCGCGAGCACTAATGTGCAATTACGGCTGGCCGAAATTTGGAGTGCTTTACGAGTTCACGTCACGTCATGCTCGTACGATCAATTTTGAACCGTATGAAACAAGATTCCAAAGAGAGGATAGAGGCCAATGGGGACGGCTTGGAGAGTATGTGGTTCACGTATCAGGGTCACCCATTGTCGGCGAGCGGGTTTGGCCACCCTTAGATTAACTTAGGCTTCGACCACCCACTTTTTTCTTAACATTTTCTGTAAGTAGAGATTGGGTGATCAATATGGCATTATTGGTTTGCAAGCGCAACTCATCAATAAAGGCTGTAGCCTCTGGTGAAATTGTGTCGCTTTTACGCTCTAGCACAAAGAGATCGAGATGAAGCGGTGGATCCATTAATGGGCTGACGATAAATCCTTCAGACTGCATCTCATTGATTGCCACTGAAGCAGGATGAATGCCGAACCAGTCAGAGTGGCGAATTAGGTCAGAGCCCCCCAAGGCGGAGTCAATCTCTAAAACCCGCTCAATGTCAGCACCGGATAACGAGAGATAGTGATCGAGTCCCTTGCGTCTTGCCTGTTTTTGACTTGGTAAAATTATTTTGATGGGCCCCATTTCGGCCAGCCTAACAGGACGCCCATGTGCCAATGTGTGATTCGCCTTATCGCCAGAAACCAGAAATTCCGGCATACGTACAAAAGGCGTACTACGCAATCCGATTACCGATCGAATGCCAGGAACTACGGCCAAGTCAATCTCTCCGGCTAGTAAATTTTTTACCACCAGATCACTGTAAGAGTCAACTATCTGGACCGAAACGTTCGGGTGCTGTTCAATGAATGCTAAGAGCGTTGGTGCCAGCATCTTGGTTGTCAACGTCGGAGTCAACCCGATCCGTAGCTCACTAGATAGACCATGGGCAAAGGGTTTTACAGAAAGGCGAGCTTTCGAATGTTCGCGCAAAATCGCCACACAACCCAGGTAATAAGCATCGGCTGCTGGTGTCGGTGTCATGATGTTTCCTAACTGCCGAACGAACAATTTGACTCCCAGATAAAGCTGCAACTGCTGAATGTGGTGCGTAACACCTGACTGCGTCAGGTGCTCACGCTTTGCAGCAACCGTGTATGAGCGCTCCTCGTAGGCAGCGATGAATACGCGGATTCGCAACAATGTATCAATCATAGATTTGGTAAGAGTAGTGGAATCAATTTGGTTAATGATCTGCTTCAGATCAAATCACTTTTCTTAAGCTACGAATCAAATTAAAGTTGAGACTTCAATATAGCAGATGCACTGAATAAATTCACAAATGAAAATACAAAACAATAAAGTACACATTTTAATTACCCGATGCTTAGCTGACCGAACGCGCATTTTGATTCTCAACATCAATAGAAAAGGCTGTGTATGAAACTTGGAATGTTCATGATGCCTCTACACCCGCTTGATCGCATCCCAGCTCAGACACTACGCGAAGACCGCGAGGCGATCATACTCGCCGACGAGCTAGGCTTTCATGATGCATTTGTTGGCGAACACCTGACAGACAGGGCCGAGAACGTCACCAGTAGCTTGATATTTTTGTCGTCTCTTATTCCAGTCACAAAACAGATCAAACTTGCATCAGGCACCTGCAACCTTTCACACATGCATCCGGTTCTAATTGCTAACCATGTCGCCATGTTTGACCAACTTGCAGAAGGACGCTTTATTTTTGGAGTCAGTCCTGGCGCGCTCCCAACTGACGCCGAGGCACTGGGTATTCTTAAAGAAGATCGATCAAAGCTTTTTGTCGAAGCGATCGATGTCATTCTAGCGATTTGGGACGGCGAGGCGCCCTATGACATTGATCTTCCAGACAACAGATTTAAAGTCAGTACGCGATCAACAATGCGTCTTGAAATCGGTATGGGACATATGGCCAAGCCATACCAAAACCGACGTCCCGAAATTGTCGGGACAGTCGTAGCGCCTAACTCTAAAGGAGTTGTAGCGATGGGTCAGCGTGACTTCCATCCGCTCTCAGCAAATTTCCTCTTATCAAGCTGGGTGAAAACCCACTGGGATCAATACGCCGAAGGTAAGCGTCTGGCAGGACAAGTTGCTAACGTATCGGACTGGCGTGTGGCGCGCTCTATCTTCGTTGCCGACGATGAACATACCGCTCGCAAATATGGGCGCGAGGATACGAACAGCCCATATCGGTTCTATCACAAGCAAATGCGCACAAAACTTCAAAAACGGATTGAAGTCTTCAAAGAATCCCCAGATCAGTCAGATGAAAGCATCACACTTGATTATGTGATGGATCGTCTGCACATCGGTGGCACAGTAGACAGTGTTGTTGATCAGATTCTTGCTCTACGCGAAGTGACCGGTGACTTTGGCGAATTGGTCTACGCCAATATGGATTGGGTCGATCCGGCACTTGCAAAACGGTCTATGGTCTTGATGGCAGAGCAAGTAATGCCTCGCGTGAATGCCGCGATCAAGTCATGACAAATTAGGAGGCCAAATAAACCATGGAAGATCATTTTGCACAGACACGTCATGGAAGAATTCATTGGCTTGAATCCGGAGTTGGTGAAGTGCTATTACTTCTGCACAGCAACGGTTGTTCAGCACGTGAATATGAATCTGTCATTTCCCAATTGGCCAGTCAGTTTCGAGTAATAGCATGGGATATGCCAGGACA
>CAJCDH010000053.1 GCA_903961095.1 uncultured Burkholderiales bacterium
AGCCACTTCGTGGTGGAAAACTTCAACAGGAATGCCCATGCCTTCGAGAATCAGAGACATTTCTGCGCGCATGTCTTGCGTGCTGTCAACGGGAGGCACAGGAAAGTAACCACCTTTGACGGTAGGACGGTGACCGCGGTTGCCGCCTTCCATTTTGGTCGAACTGTTCCAAGGTGCTTCGTAGTCATCGATCTTGAAGAACGAGCCGGACATGTCGCTGCCGAAACGAACGTCGTCAAACAAGAAGAATTCTGGCTCGGGTCCGAAGTAAGCGGTGTCGCCCAGACCGGAAGCCTTCAAATAAGCTTCAGCGCGCTTGGCAATAGAACGTGGGTCGCGGTCGTAGGCTTTGCCGTCACCGGGTTCCAACACGTCGCAGCCCAAAATCAAAGTAGTTTCTTCGAAGAAGGGATCGAGGTTGGCGGTATTGGGATCGGGCATCAACAACATGTCGGAAGCTTCAATGCCCTTCCAACCCGCAATGGAAGAACCATCGAACGCGTGGCCATCGGTGAATTTATCTTCGTCAAAGTGGGAAATTGGCACTGAAACGTGCTGCTCTTTGCCACGGGTATCGGTGAAGCGGAAGTCAACAAATTTGACCTCATTGTCCTTCACCATCTTCATCACGTCTGCGACGGTCTTTGCCATCAAATTCTCCTAAGGATGGGGTTGATAATTGGTATTTCGGGAATGCAGTTTCTATGCCAACAAAACTTGCTTGCTGCAATTACCCAAGTGCGCTATTGTGCCCTGAGGACAAAGGGGCTCTGGCGTGCCATGCAGAAATTTTAAGCTTCAAATTGACGCACCAGCAAAAAGCATGAATGCACCATTATAGTGCGTATAAACTTAACGCACCATTTCAGGGCCAAGCTGGAGTGAAAATGCTTTCAGGCCATCTTTTAAAGCTAGAAATGCGGCAGCCACTTCATTTTCAGCACCTTTGACACCCAGTTCAATGTGTTTGCCCCATTGAGGGTGATCGACACTGGGAAGGCTAAAAACTTTGATACCTCCGTGAAGAGATTCAATACTTTCCATCAATGGGGTGAGGCTGGCCTCCATAGCGCCAAACACGATGACTGACATTTCAACGCGCTTGGGCGCTTTACCCCATGTTTGGCAATAGACGTCCAGCTTGTCTTGCATCATGGGCCAAGCCATGACGGGGAAGCCAGGCACAAAATGCACCATGCCTGACCTAGCAGCTTGGCAAGTAAAGCCAGGTATTTTGTTGTAAGGGTTGTGAATAATTTGTGCACCCTTGGGAAACATGCCCATGTTCAAACGATGCAGGTTGTCTTCGCGATCAGGCTCAAAAGCAAGCCCTTGCTCTTTGGCCACATCTTGCATCCGTTCAAGAATGAGCGATTTGGCTTGATCCTGTAACTCCAAAGGGATGCCCAAAGCCTTGGCAGCACATTGGCGTGTGTGATCGTCGGGGGTTGCACCAATTCCACCGCAAGAAAAAACCACATCACCAGAAGCAAAAGCTCGCAGGAGTACCTGCGTAATTCGCTCTGGGGAGTCGCCCACATACTCAGCCCAAGCCAGTTGCAGGCCTCGTTCATTGAGCAATTCAATGAATTTGGGCAAGTGTTTGTCAGACCGTTTGCCAGACAAAATTTCATCGCCAATGATGATGAGACCAATGTCTGGCGGGGATTGTTGAAGGTTTGAAATCATGTCAATTTTGTATCAAGGCTTGTGGCAGGTCTGGGCGTTATTGTGAATCAAGTTCTTGAAACTTTAGACTCAACATCAACAACTTCGGCAAGTGATGCCCTTGAATCGGATTGAAAAGACAAAGGCTCGTTTCTCAAATCGCTTAATGCCACCAACAAAAAGTGCACATACCAGAGTGCCGAAAAAACAAATACAAGGGTGTAAATCCAAACTGCGATAGGAATCAGAATGACAAACGCTGCAGCAAATAAGGCACCAGAAGCCCACACCAAACTGGGTGCAGCACCCATCGCACCCGTTAGCACACCCATGCCTAACAATTGAAATCGATAGCGTCTCATTAGCTCAACTCGCTCTTGTTTTGAAGCATGCTCAGCCAAGACGTCGTAGGTCATAACCCGGTAGGTAAGCCACCCCCAAATCAGTGCAGGCAATAACATCGCCAATGGTGGTATCCACCAAAGAGGCAAGGTGAGAATCAACGCGCCCATGGCCAAAATGACTGACATCAAAGTCCACACAAGACTTTGCCATACAGCGCCTCCCTGTTTGCGCTCTAGGTTCTGAAACCGCCTTGCGCCAACCAAATTGACCAGCGCTGGCGTCATCATGAATGAGACTGCCAACAAAGACATGATCATGACAACAGGTGTTACGGCCAGAATAATGACCAATGGCGCTAACACGGCTTTCAAATTGAGAAGGCCCATACGCTCTAGCCAAGTTGATCCCCAAGCTAAGACTGGGCTGACCTCCATCCATGTGCGCACATGGTTCACCGCTGCATCCCAATACAAGGCACCCAAGCCCGTCACAATGACTGCCATCAAGATAAGTGGCAACAAAGATAACAAGACGACTTTAGGGTGAAGGCAATATGCAAAAGCTCGCCAAAATGAATCGATCATTAGTTTCACGACGGTTTGTCCTTGACCAACATGCGTGTGATTCCTAATTTTTGCTGCGCCCAGAATCCCTGTCCATAATCACGCCCTTCCTCCACTTGATCACGAACACCTGTTGGGTCATATCTGTTTGAGAAATCAACCGTTTTGAAAAGCATGTCCCACCAAGGAAACAAGACGCCAAAATTGTGTCCACCCAAAGTTTGTCTACCAGCTGATTCGTGACCAATGCCAATCGCATGATGTAAGCGATGAAACCTAGGACTGACCAACAAACGATCGCCTAGCCAGCCAAAACTGCATCGGAAATTGGCATGCTGAAAATTTTCACTCAGTTGGCTCAAGGCTACCAAGGCCACAAATTGACCAGGTCCCACCCCAATCAGCTTGGCCACGACAGACAAAACAAGGGTCGTCATCACATCGTCTAAGAGGTGATTGCGGTTGTCAGTCCAGAGGGTCATTTGCCTTTGCGAATGATGCAATGAATGCAGTGCCCACCACCTGTTGAACTGATGCTGACCGCGGTGAACAAGGTAGTGAACAAAGTCAAAAACAATGAGGTAAATGAAGAAACTGACCCACGCAATGTCGGTGATTCCGGGCCACAGGGCATCAATATTAAGCGTGGGAAAACCATGGACCCTCAACATACCAAATGCTGTTTCTACAGCATTTTCAAAAGTGAAAAACATCACCAATTTAAAAAGACCTAAACGGTGAATGACGGTATAAATGACATCAATTTTGACCGCACTTGGTTCAGTCACAGGCTCAATGGGTCGCCATTTTTCTAAGGGGGATATGAGAACAATTAAGAACACGATTTGAAGCACGCCAATCAGTAGCCAACCGGTACCTTCAAATGCAACATCGAGAATGTTGCCTGCACCCAAGGCAAAGGCGACAGGCTGAACCAAACCTTCAAACAAAAGTGTTTGCATCCAAGCAAACGCATCGATAAAGCATTCGATCAAAGATGTGAACATGGTGTTGAGCGTCAATCAGTGAAACATTTCACGGTATCAGGGAACCGCAGAAAGTAGTTTCGAATATTGTGGGTGCTGACGCAAACGAGCAAAACAAAAGCCTTTTTCTTTAAGGCCCACAATGAGGGGTTCAAGTACTGCAGGTGCCCAGGGGTCTTGGCGTGACCAAATACCCAAATGAGCCATCAAAATATCCCCCGTTTTGATGCTTTGCAGTGAAGTTCGAAGCAACTTTTCATTGCTGTAGGTTTGACTAGACAACTCGTCGCCCAAAAAACCCGCTGGCGACCAACCGACGTGGGTGTAGCCACATTGACTTGCTGCCTTTAACAAGGCTGGGGAAGTTTTGCCGCCGGGCGCACGAAAAAGAGGCAGACTGGCTCGACCCGTCATGGCTTCAAGTCGCTGCGAGGCTTTTTTCAAGTTGGCGCAGTAGTCTTCTGCGCGCCACAATAAGTTTTGGTCTTTTTGCTCGCCCGCACTTGGGCGAATTTTGAAGTTTTGAGAATCAATGTCAGCTCGCCAATAGGCATGGTCAAAGGTATGACTGGCAAAGTCATGACCCTCACTGGCACGTTCTTTCCACCATGCTGACCAGTACAGCCCTAAGCTGCCATCGCCCTCTTGTGTTTTTTCATTGGCTCCAAAAAAAGTAACTGGCACACGATGCTTTCGAAGCACTTCAGCGATAAGTGGCGCAACGCCCATGTGACCTGTATCGAAAGTGAGGTAGATCGGCTTTTGACATTGCGCAACTGACTTTTGAGTTTCAGCGACCGAAGAAAAAGAAAGCGCAAGGAGCAAAAATGGACCCAGAGATATCCGGGCCAGAAGGCGTTTTAAAACGTCATTGGCGGGGCGCATGGTCTAAAGTCCAAACCCCATGGGGTGACTTTCCTACTTTAATCTGACGCACCACTTGGCGGGTGCTCATGTCTATCACGCTTAGCTTTTGTGCCCAGCGAGAAGCCAGCAAAATGGTTTTCCCATCTGCGGTGATGTCCATACAATCAGGCCCAGAGGGACCGGGATACTTGTCAACCACTGTGAAGTTTTTGTAATCAATTTTGCTGATGGTATTGGCCACACGATTGCTCACCAAGACATGCTGCTTGTCGCCAATGGCCCTGAAAGCGTGGGCACCTTTTCCTGTTTGCAAATGTTTCACTTTTTTGGCAGGTCCATTGGATACGTCGAAAATCTCTACGCCATCGCCACCCGTCAAACCAATGAGAATGAACTTGTCGTCGGGTGTGCCAAATACATCGGCGGGCATCTGCCCTGTTTTGACACGCCACTTGATTTTTTGCGTAGCCAAATCAATGGCCACCAGTTCATTGCTGTCTTGCATGGTGGTCCAGACCGTGGTGCTCTTGCTGTCAATCCACAAATGGCTGGGCGTTTTAGAAGATTGAATGCGCTTCACCAATGTAGGTGTTTTACCATCCCACTTGTAAATGTCTATGTGATTGAGTCGATTAGCAACTGTCACAAACCATTTCATGTCTGGCGAAAATCGCAAGTGATAAGGGTCCAAAATTCCTGGAATGACGCGTTGAACTTCTGCTGTTCGAGGATCGATAAAGGTCAGAGAGTCTGATAAGGCATTGGCGACAATGACTGACTTTTCATCTGGCGTCAGGTAGAGATGATGAGGTTCTTTGCCAGTTGGAATTCTCTTAGTTTCAGTCCATGTGACTGGATCGATCACACTGACATTACCGTCAAGTGAGTTGAGCACAAAAATGGGGGCTGGCGCTTGCACAGCAGGCTGCGCTGGTGCTGGCTGCGGAGTAGATGACATGGCCGTTGCTAAACCCCAAGCAGCCAAACAAATTGTGAAGGTCAGTGCTCTTAAGATCATCTGACGAGTGTAATGGGGTATTGAGACTTCCCATCAAAACTGATGGGCAAATTATCAAAATTGTGAGGTTTCTAGTGTCAGAATTCAAGTCATGACAGCGCCTGCCCTCCTCTCCGTCTTGGGTGTCCAACTGGAAGTGCAACACATTCCAATGGACAATCTCACCGATTCATCGGCAAAAATGCCCGCCTTCGTGTTCTTGCATGAGGGCTTGGGCAGTGTTGCGCTCTGGAAGGATTGGCCATCTCAAATTTGTCAAAGTCTGGGTTGCGAAGGCTGGGTTTATTCCCGTCAAGGTTACGGCCAATCAGAGGGCATCTCAGATGTGCGAGGGGCTGGCCGCTTGGCAGCTGACTATATGCACCGCGAAGCTCTCGAAGTTCTGCCAGCCCTTTTGAAAACTCTAGAAATTACCAAGCCCCTTTTGGTTGGACACTCGGATGGGGGCACCATTTCTCTCATTCACGCGAGCCAATTTTCTGTGGCTGGTTGTGTGGTTCTGGCACCTCATGTGATGGTGGAAGACATTTCAGTGAGGGCCATTTCACAAGCGCGCGATAACTTTGAGCAAATAAAGCCTAGATTGGCTGCATTTCACAAGGATGTCGATGTGGCTTTCTGGCAATGGTGTGATGTTTGGTTAAGCGAAGCCTTTCAACATTTTGACATTCGCCCCTTGCTGCACAAAATTCAATCGCCATTGATGGCCATTCAGGGCACCCATGATCTCTATGGAACCATGGCGCAAATTGATGAAATAGCTGCGCGAGCGCCTCAAACCCAATTGGTCAAATTGAAAAACTGTGGCCACAGCCCCCACAAAGACCAAGCCGAAGAAGTACTTCAGGCCTTGAAGTATTTTTCGAGCTCACTTGGCAAAATCCAACGCCACTGACCTGGCGCCAAATCGTCTGGCAATTGAAGCTTGCCAATTGCACTGCGGTGCAGCCCCTCAACCCTATTGCCAACAGCTGCCAACATGCGTTTAACTTGGTGGTACTTACCTTCTGTGAGAGTGAGTTTCAGATGGGTCTCTGACACTTTTTCACAGGCAGCAGCCTTGACAGGTAGGGGGCTGTCATCAAGTACCACGCCCAGGATTAACTTTTCGACTTGGAGCTCGGTGATCTCGTGCTTGGTGGTGACTTCATACACCTTGGGCATGTGGTGCTTGGGGGAGCTCATGCGGTGAATAAACTTGCCGTCATCAGTGAGCAAGAGCAGCCCTGTGGTGTCTTGGTCTAAACGGCCTACAGCTTGCACGCCTTGAACAGCTGCCTTTTGCGGGCGAAGTCTCAAAGGAGATGGCAGCAAGGTGTAAATACTGGGCCAGGTAGACGGCTTTTGTGAGCACTCGGTGCCTGTTGGCTTGTGCAGCATGAGGTAAGCACGATCAAAGTAAGGCCACTCAGTGCCTTGTACTTTGAACTTGAGGTTTTCTGGGTCTACAAAGGTACCGGGATCTTCTTGAACTTCGCCACTCACACTGACGTAACCCTGCTGGACCAAGCCCGCGCAAACGCGTCGTGTGCCAAAACCCTGACTGAAGAGAACGTCCTCCAAGCGCATGGGTTTCATGGCACTACTTTACTCTGCTTTCTCACTTTAGAGGGCTGAGAATTATTTCAAAGCTTTAAAACGCACGCGCTTGGGCTTGGCACCCTCTTCGCCCAAACGTTTCTTCTTGTCGGCTTCATATTCTTGGTAATTGCCATCAAAGAACACCCATTGGCTATCGCCTTCGGCAGCCAAAATGTGGGTGGCAATGCGGTCAAGGAACCAGCGATCGTGACTAATGACCATGACCGATCCCGCAAACTCTAACAAAGCATCTTCCAAAGCTCGCAATGTTTCGACATCCAAGTCGTTGGAGGGCTCGTCCAGCAGCAATACGTTTCCGCCTTCGATCAGGGTTTTGGCTAAGTGCAAACGACCACGCTCGCCACCGGACAGCATGCCAACTTTCTTTTGCTGATCGCCACCATTGAAGTTGAATCGACCGCAATAGGCGCGACTGGGCATTTGAAATTTGCCAACTGTCATGATGTCTAAGCCGCCGGATACATCTTCCCAAACGGTTTTTTCATTGGAGAGATCGTCACGATTTTGGTCGACGAAAGCCATCTTCACGGTCTGCCCGACTTTGATGGTTCCGCTATCGGGCTGCTCTTTGCCAGCGATCAGTTTAAAGAGCGTGGATTTACCGGCACCGTTCGGCCCGATGATGCCGACGATTGCGCCAGCCGGCACTTTGAAGCTGAGGTTGTCAATCAGCAAACGATCGCCGAAGGACTTGCTGACGTTGGTGAATTCAAAAACTTCGTTGCCAAGGCGCTCGGCCACAGGTATGAAAATTTCCTGAGTTTCATTGCGCTTTTGGTAGTCGTAATCGCTCAGTTCTTCAAAGCGTGCCAAACGCGCCTTGCTCTTGGCTTGGCGGCCTTTGGGGTTGGATCGGGCCCATTCCAATTCTTTTTTCATGGCCTTGGTACGAGCATCTTCTGTGCGTTGCTCTTGACCCAATCGCGCCTCTTTTTGCTCTAACCAATTGGAATAGTTGCCTTTGTAAGGAATGCCGTGTCCGCGGTCAAGCTCCAAGATCCACTCGGCCGCGTTGTCCAAGAAATAGCGATCGTGGGTAATTGCCACCACGGTGCCTGGAAAGCGTTGCAAGAATAACTCGAGCCAGTCAACACTTTCGGCGTCCAAGTGGTTGGTGGGCTCGTCAAGCAGCAACATGTCGGGGCGGCTCAGCAACAAACGACACAAGGCTACACGGCGTTTTTCGCCGCCAGAGAGTTTGCCGATGACGGCATCCCAGGGTGGCAAGCGCAACGCATCGGCAGCAATTTCCAATTGGTGATCGGACGCATCGCCGGCGGTGGAAATGATGGCTTCCAATTTGGCCTGCTCTGCTGCAAGTGCATCAAAATCGGCATCTTCTTCGGCGTAGGCTGCATACACTTCTTCTAGGCGTGCTTGCGCAGCTTTCACTTCGCCCATGCCACCTTCAACTGCTTCGCGAACGGTTTCGTCGGGGTCCATCTGAGGCTCTTGCGGCAGATAACCAATTTTGAGGCCTGACATGGGAATGGCTTCGCCTTCAATTTCCTTGTCAATGCCAGCCATGATTTTGAGCAAGGTGGACTTGCCGGAGCCATTCAAGCCAAGCACGCCAATTTTGGCGCCAGGGAAGAAACTAAGAGAGATGTCTTTGAGAATGTGACGCTTCGGCGGCACAATCTTGCCGACGCGGTTCATAGAAAATACGTATTGGGCCATGGCTGAAATGTTCTTCAAAAAGATAGGAAACGATCATTTTCCAAAAGGGGAAAACATTTTCCCTAACCCTTGATTATCCCTGTCTTTGAGGGACCTCTAGGCCTTTTTGGCTTCTGAAATTTTTCAAATTACAAGACTCGGTCGCTCGATTTGCCGCTCCGGCTAGAAAATTGAACCAAGGCGTCTTGGATTTCCATGCCAATTCTGACGGAACGACCGCCGTACACCTGCGCTTTGAGCCATGCAGATTCTGCGTCCAAAGCTTCAGCAGATTTGACCGCGGTGGACCAAACACGGGCTTCCGCATCCCATCTGTAACCGCGGGCTTTGAGTTTGTCCTTGGTTTCGAACGGCGAGCCAAAAGCTTTCACAATGGTTCGGGCATTTTCAGCCGATTTAAAGAGTTGCTGCAAGCCCGTCAAGGGCTTTTCCTCTGCACCTTTTAAGGGGGAGGACAAAACTCTGAGCAATGCATGACAATCGACCTGTGCACGGTGTGCGTCATAGAACCAACCTAATTCGCTGCACAAAAATTCCAGCTTGGCAGATCCCAAACCTTGGGCTTTCCAGTCAATGCCGGCAAAGGAGCACGCCCAGGCTTTGTGTTCAAAAACCTCTAATCGGTTTTCAACAAAGGGGCGATCAAAGCCTGCGTTGTGCGCAACAATAAGGTCTGCTCGTTCCACCATGTCTTTGATGGTGGCTTCGTCAAGCTGATGCCCCTTGACGTCTTGGCTTGTGATACCCGTGAGCTTTGTAATTTCAGGTGGAATGGGGCGACCAGGATCTTCAAAGCCTTCGTAAACCTCAACCTTGCCGATGGGTAGCCCAGTTTGCAAGTCGATATCCACAGCCAACATGGCCAATTCAATGATTTTTTCAGCCCGCCAATCTAGGCCAGTGGTTTCGGTGTCCAAAACCAAAATACGCTTGCTTGGGCCACCCGTACCAGTACCAAAATTCAATATAGGGACCAAACGTCGCTTCACTTTGTAATCGGGATGCGCGGCCAGTTGACTGGCCATTTCTTCAAAATTCATCTGTGTCTCACTTGATTTTGGAAATGTTCTTATTTTGACCGATGAAACAACATATTTGCCAAACCACCACTTCGGTTGACGCCCTGACTGACTGCAGTGAAAAGCACTGAGGGGCTGGGAACCCACCAAGTTAAATGTTTTTTGGCGCGGGTGACTCCCGTGTAAAGCAACTCGCGCGTGAGCAAGCTTGCATCGCGGTCTGGTAGCACGATTAACACGTGATCGTGTTCTGAACCTTGCGATTTGTGAATGGTCATGGCCCAAACAGTTTCAACCGCATCTAGCCGAGATGGCAATACCCATCTCACTCCGCCCTTGCCATCTGAAAATGCCACGCGCAATCCATTGGCAGTGGGCAAACACTGGCCCACATCACCGTTCATGAGTTGAAGGTGATAGTCGTTGCGCGTGACCATAATGGGACGTCCCACAAACCAGGCATCTTGCGCTTTGGTGGGCTGAAAGCTTCTTTCAGATCTCTTTGTCAATCCAAGGGCCAATGCAATGCGTTCATTCAATGCTTGAACACCCCAGGCACCCTGACGAAGTGCACAGAGCACTTGAAACTCACTGAAACAATTGAGCAATTGAAGGGCTTGCGCGCTGTCACAAACCGCACCTGCTTGTAGCAATGGCTTTAAAAGCTGCAACCAAGAAGACCAGCCATCACGCAATGCTTTAACTGCTTCAGGATGCAGTTGTCCTTGGGGTCTTTCGCACCATTCATGTGGCCAACGTTGCATCTCTGGCTTTTCTAAGTCATTGGCAACCCTGGTCAAGGTCAAGGCTTGCCATTGCGCTTTGATTTGCTGTTGATCCCCCGCATTGATCAGTTTGGCCCATTGACCAATGGCACTGTTGGCATGAAATCGTCGACTGACATGGAGCACGGCAGTTTGTTCAGCTAAGGCATAAGGTTTTGTAATTTGAGCTTGTGTATTTTCTTCAGCTTGGAGAGCCCCCTCACACAATTGAGACCAGACAGCGCCGGCCTCCACGGAGGCAAGTTGGTCTTTGTCGCCCAATAAAACCAATCTAGCCTCTAAGGGCACACATTTCATCAGGCGCGCCATGAGTTCTAGGTCAATCATGGAGGCTTCGTCCACCACCACCAAGTCTGTCGCCAATATGGGGGCGGGCCTAAACGCTGCATCGGGGTTGTACTGTAACAACTGATGCAGTGTGACCGCTTGAGAGGGGATGCCAGCATCCCAGCCATGGGGCAGGCTTGCCAATTTAGATTGAATTGAAGCACTCAAACGACTGGCAGCCTTGCCAGTGGGCGCTGCCAAATAAATACGCAATGGTTTTTGCTGCTCTTGCGCTGCGCTTTGTAACAAAGCCAACAAGCGAACCACGGTGGTTGTTTTGCCTGTACCCGGACCACCCGTAATGAGGGTGATGCCGGCACGCAATACTTTGGCGCAGGCGATGCGTTGCCAATCTGTTTCTTCAGTTTGAAGGCCAAACAGTTGGTTCAATTTTTCAGGTGTGTTGGGTGGCACTACAAAGCTTTGCGCCAGACGCATTTGTATTGACGCTTGAATGCTTTGTTCAGCTTGCCAGGCGCGCCTGAGATAGACGCGCTGTACTTGGCCGTCATCTTGGCAAGACATCACGATGGGAGAGTGCTCACCCATGGCCCATGGCATCGTTTTGGCAGCTTCTGCCCAAAGATTGACTGACATGGCAAACAAATCTGCAGGCGCTGGTTTGTGATTGGCAAGGGCCACTTGACTGGCCAAGGCTTGGGTTTGGGCATCGTTCCAATCGAGTAAGCGCGCTGGGTTGTGCCACAGAGCATCAAGGTCTAAGCAGGCGTGCCCTTTACCCATTTGGTGACTGACCAAAAGTGCCAACAAATCGTGCAAAGGATCAGCTGTTGTTTGATGAGACTTTAAAAATTCAAGCCAAGCCATATCCAAAGCAGTCCAAGGCAAAGCAAGCGACTGGGATGCGGCTTGCGGCAGTGTGAGATTGCGCGAGGTGTGTTGGCGTGTCGTCATGTGATCACACCTGACAAGCTTGTGCACTGATTAGATTTAAATGCCTCGTCCAATTGATGAATCAATTCGGAGGGGGGCTTGTTGGCATAGACGCCCTGCCCTTCTTGATCAATACCGCGCAAGTAAAAATAGATGGCACCGCCCATGTGTTGCTCGTAGTTGTAATCTTTCAGGCGCGACTTTAAGAGTCGATGTACGGCCAAGATATACAGGGTGTACTGCACTTCGTAGCGATGACTGAGCATGCTGTTGGTGAGGGAGTCTTGCGAATAGTCAGGCAATTTGTTGGACTTGTAGTCGAGCACGAAATAGCGGCCCTGATGTTCGAACACAATGTCCATGAAGCCCGTCAGCATTCCGTTCAATTGCTGCGCAGGCAAAGCGGGTCGTGTTTGACTAGGATGCAAATAAGCGCTGATCAGTTGGTCAATGTACAGGGTTGAAACACCATGCGTTTTGAAAGTGAAGCCCATTTCTGGCCAAGCGTTTTGGGGGGTGAGTTGCAAAAGCCTAAAACAATGTTGCTCTACGCCCTTTTTTGACCCCAGTTTTGACCCCAGTTGAAATATCAATTGATTGGCGGCACACTGACGGATGAGTTGCAGGCAAAGGGCTTGGTGTTCTGATGAAAGTTGCAGGCTGTCTGCTTGTGTTTGCCACCAGTGCTGCCAGCGAATTGTGACGTCGGCAGAGAGCTCAGATTCGATTTGCAGAAGAGGCCAGGCCTCTTTAAGTTGCCATTCGAAGATGTCGTGTAGCAAGGTGCCATAGACACTGCCTGCGGGAAAATCATTGTATTGAGCTTGCGCAGTGTTTGAAGGTACAGATTGATCTGGGAAGAGCAGATTTTCGGAGGGCGTAAAGGGGTTGTCAATTTGAGAATCTAGCCAACGCTCTTCGCGTGCCAGACCTGATTCTGCGGGCAATGATTTGGTTTCAATTAAGTTCCGGGTTAGGGCACTGAAGCTGGCTGTCCAGCCGGCGTTTGGCAGCACGCGCGTGGGTGATCTTGCAGGTGTTGCAGCCTCTGAGTTAACAGGATTTAAGGGGGCATACAGTTGAACGTGTGCCTCTGGTGCATTGATCACGTGAATATCGTCACAGTCTGACCAGGCATTCAACTTGTCAGACAAATCGTCGGCAGACTTTCGTTGTAGCAAAAAGCTGAGCGCACTTTGAGGCTGAGTTGTTTGGCCTTTAAAGTCTTTTTGGCGTGAAGTTACGCCCATCCACATAGCCTGTTGGGCGCGTGTGAGGGCCACGTACAACAAGCGAATGTCTTCTTGCAGACGCTCTTCAGGCGTTCGCAGCGATTCGTCTTTGTCTTCTCTAAAGTTGGCGGCAAAGGGTAAAAACACCAAGGGATATTGCAATCCTTTGGCCTTGTGGAAGGTGATGACTTGCACAAGCGATGCATCTGTTTCTAAACGCATTTGCGCTGCCTCTCCTTGGGCCTGAGGATTGGCCAACTGATCGGATAGAAACCTTAACAGTGCGGCCTCTCCCTGCAGACTGAGGCTGGCAGACTGTAACAACTCGCCAAGGTGCAAAAGATTGGTCAAGCGTCTTTCAGCAGTTTCGCCCTGCTCTTGCATGCGACGGCCAATCTCTTGTTCGTGCAGCATTTTGTAAAGCATGGGCAAAAATCCCTGGCGCTGCCAAGTCTGGTGCCATGCATTGAAACGTTCCACCCAAATGTCCCAAGCCTCTTCAGCGTTGAAAACTTGTTCGATCTCAGACAAGCTGAGGCACAAGGTACGCGTGGTCAGTGCAGAGCGAAGTAGCTTGGCGTTGCGCGCTTGTAAAACCGCTTCCAATATAGAGGCTAAATCGAGCGCTTCGCGCGTGGCATAAACGCTGTCTCGGTCTGATAAGTAGACGCTTCGTACGCCGCGCTCAGACAAAGCCTGGCGAATTTTTTTGGCTTCTTGCCCGTCTCTGACCAAGACAGCCATTTGACCAGGCTGTGCCACTTGCTGATTTAACAAAGCGACCATTTGAGTAGCGCAAATTTGCGACATCGATGCACCATATTGTGTGCCACTGAGAGGCTTTTCAGAGTCCAAATGCCACACCGTGAGAGCCGGTATTTTTTGACCATTGGTCCATCGAAGACTTTGGGCCTTGGCAGGAGCAGGTGTTTGCACAGACTCAAAAGGCACCTCACCAAAAGGGCTCTCTGCGCTGCCAAACACATGGTTAACGGCATTGACCAGTTCTTGGCTTGAGCGAAAGTTTTCTGTGAGTGTCCAAATTGACTCAGCAGCATGCCTTGCGTTCAAGTAGGTTGGCAAATCAGCCCCGCGAAAACTGTAAATGGCCTGCTTTGGATCTCCAATCATTAAAAAAGCATTGGTTTGCTCAAGGGCTTCTAAGTTCTGCTTGCAGCCAGGGCTTGATCCATAAATTTTTGACAATGATTCGTATTGCCAAGGATCAGTGTCTTGAAACTCATCAACCATGGCGACTGGAAATTGCGTGCGAATAATGTGAGGCAATCGACTGCCAGGCGAATTCAGTGCTGTATGCAGTCTTTGCAACAAATCAGAGAAATCAAAACTGGCCAAACTTCTTTTTTGCTGGGAATATGCTCGCCCCACTTTGAGAACTGCATGCTGCAACAAATGAACACCTACATCAGGCTCACTTTGAAGCTCTTTTAGCCAATCACTTAGAGCAGTCCAGACGCCGTGCGAGTTGTCGATGGGTTTGGCTCCTGCTCTTAAGCTGGCGCTGAGTTTTTCGGCGGTGAATTTTGCAAGCACCTCAATGTCCGCCTCTTGACCTGACGCCCAGTCTGACAAAGAGCGAAGGAAGTAGGCGTGTTTGTTGACTCGATAATGATTGCGATTTAAATCATTTTCAAGTGCCTTGGCCAATAGATCTAAGGCACTTGGCATGTTGTTTAGCAACAGCTGCCGAGCTTGCGCCTCCAATTGAAGGACACGCTCTTGCCACTCTGACCAGGCCAGCACCAAAGCCATTGGATCGGGATCGTGTTCAACATCTGGAAAATGACCCGGTGACTTCTCAAATTTTTGCCACAGTGATTGAATATTTTTTAACAACGCTTCTGGTGTAAAGCCCAAATCCTTCAGGGCACCTAATTGTGTTGCTTCAAGGGGGTAAATGAATTCTCGCCAATAGTCCTTCGCCAATTTCAATTTCAAAGCAGGTGAATCGTCCAAGCGTTTTTGGTCAAACAAGCTTTGGCTGTCAAAGGCATGCTGACGCAACATGCGACTTGACCAACTGTGAATGGTGTAGATGGCAGCCTCGTCCATCCACTGGGCAGCTTCCTCTAGGCGTTCAGCGTGCTGTGCATTGGCATCGTAGCCCAGAGTTTCTTGAAGTTGATGAAGATAGTCATCGGCTACTTGGGTTTGCCCCCTAAAGAAATGAGCCGCCTGAGACAAACGCTCTCGAATGCGATCTCGAAGCTCTGCCGTGGCGGCCTCGGTAAAGGTCATTACCAAAATTTGAGGTGGCATCAAGCCTTGACCAGACCAGCCATGCCCCAAGATGAGACGCACGTACAGTGCAGCCAAAGTCCATGTTTTGCCAGTCCCAGCGCTTGCCTCAATCAGTTGAATACCCTGAAAAGGAAGGGTCAGAACGTTGAGCTTGTGTGTTTTCAATTGACTCATAGTTCTCCGACTTGCATCGTCGCAGCATGAATCAAGTCAGCGTACAAAAGGGGTGCCCAAATTGGCAGTCCATCAAGGAGTGAATCGAAATGGTCGAAGGAGCGCTGCACGTACAAAGATCTCGCAAAATCTGTGCTTTCAGAAAAACCATCCGAAAATTCTTTGCGCGCTTTCTCCAATGCCAATTCGATGATCTTTTGATTCTCGGTTTCTTTGCCTAACTGCTTTTGGCTGATTTGTTCAGACACAAAGGCCAAGCCAGCTTTAAAGGTGACTGGCAATGGCTGGGCCCAGGCGTGTGCATAAACCTTGAACCACTTGATCAGCAAAAGTTTTGCATTTTGCGCACTGATTGCGGGGAGAACAGCAACACCATCCAAGCCGACGGCCACCGATTGCAGGTTCCAGCCAGCAGCGCATAGCAACACATGGCTGGGCCATAAATTAACCAAGACATCGGCGCGCGCAGTTTGTTGGTCTTTGTGCCCTGTGGCCACTGCACCTGGTCTTGTGGTGATTTGCAAAGTAGGCACACCATCGGCGCACAGAGTTGCGTGTTCGGACTGATTTTGTGTTTGACGCAAAGCTGTGATTTCGGCACTGACCCTGACGTCACCCCAAGGCATGGCAAGGACAACTTCAATCGATTGCGCAGGCAATTCGATTGCATATTGGTGCCAATAGCTTGAAGCACGTTCTTTCACTTTTTGCGCTGCATCGTATTGCTGCTTGAGCACAGTTTGCCCAGTTGCACCCATAGGCAAATGGCCCATCAATTTTTCTGCTTCAAACTGCGAATCTATGTCGGCTGCTTCTAACAACGATCGGCCAACTAAATATCTATCCAACCCGACTAAAGAAAAATTTTCGTCGTCTAACAAGGCTTCCTCTGGGCCTTTCAATTGCACCCCCAATCGACTGCGCCAGTAAACTTCGACAGGTTGCTTGAGCAAGCGCATGCATTCTTTCAATGGCCATTCTGTGATTGCAGGCAAAGCAGTGACAGGTGATTCTGAAATGGCGCATGGATTGTCAGAAGCTTTAGGATGCTGCTGCGCCTTTTCCCAATCGTCTGCGTAGGTCAAAAATTCTGAATTTGGCTGAAAATATTTGGCAGAAAAAGCTTGCAAAGGCTGCAATACGGCAGGCGACTCAGGTGAGAAACGGGACTTCAATGTATCGCGCAACTGAGAGACCAGCACCGAGGGCGGCATCTTTTGATTGTCAGTGGACCTTCGGCCCTGCCAGCTGATGTAGAGCTTGTCACGGGCCGACAAAAAGGCTTCCAAGAACAAATAGCGATCGTCTTCGCGACGCGAGCGATCGCCTGCACGCCAATGCACCGACATCAAATCAAAATCCCGGGGTGTGCTTTGGCGAGGGTATGCGCCGTCGTTCATGCCCAGCAAGCACACGCCCTTGAAGGGAATGGCGCGCATGGGCATGAGGGTTGAAAACTGCACGCCGCCACCAAAAAAACGTTGCTGCAGACCCGCAGACTCCAAACCCGAGAGCCAATGTTCGCGGACCACGGTTAAGGGCAAGGGCTCGAACAAGCCCGCCTGATCACACAAAGATTGCCAATGAGTTAACTCTTGCTTTAAGCGTAACAGCATGCGCTCATCGGCATCGTTGTCGACTTGAAAAAAGCGCGCCATCAAATCGTGCATGACCAGGCACCATTCCGCGGGCGAATGGACAGCATTTAATTGAGTCAAAGTGGTGGATACGGCCTCTAACCACTGAGCCAAATAGCCTACTTTAAGCGCACTCAAACCAGAAACCTGCGGCGATGGCAGAACGCCTTGCCATGCCGCAAAACCTTCAGATTGGCCGGCAGCATAGCCCAGTATCAAACGTTGTAAGCCATAGGCCCAAGTGTTTTGCTGTGCATGGGGCATGCCGCTGGGGATGCCCCACTTTTGCCGGTGTGTGGGGTTCAAGCCCCAGCGAACAGCGACGGCCTGCAACCAATCCTTCATGGTTTCGACTTCGGCCTCGTCCATTTGAAATTTTGTGCGCACAGCCGATACTTCAAACAGGCTGAGCCAATCGGACAAAGTGAGGCGTGCATCTGGCAGATTCAACAAAAATTCGAGGGCCTGAACCAGCGGCACTTGGCGCGGCGTGGTGTCTGCCACTGAAAATGGAATGTGCCTGTCATGTTGCGGTGGAAAACGCCCAAACACCGCCTGAATGTGTGATGCAAAGCTAGCCATGTCGGGCACCATCACCATCACATCGTTTGGCTTCCAACTTGGATGTTGATCAAACCAAGCCCAAAGTTGATCGTGCAAAATTTCTACTTCACGCTGCGCTGAATGCGCTTGTACCATTTGAATGCTGCCGTCATCTTCACAGCATTCAGGGGTTTCGGGCAGAGCATTCAAGTTCAAAATATCAGACTGAATTTTTTGCAAGCGCGTAGGCAATGGCTGATCAACTGGATCTACAAAAAAAGTTTGCTTGCTCATAACGCTTGTAGCGTTTTCAGGCTGATCAAAGCGCTCTAATGCATGCAAATAGTCTCGGCCTTGTTGCCCCCATGAAGAAAGCAAAGAATGCTTTTGTGCGACAAGGTCCATGTCATGACCCCAATATTCTTGGCAGGGATTCTGAACCATGAGAATTATTTGACTCCACCGGCCCAAAGCAGCCAAAGCCTCAACCACTTGCATGGGCAAGTTTGAGATGCCAAACACCACAATGCGAGGTGGCAAACCATCAGGTTGAAGGGCACCAACATGTTGAAGCTTGCGCATGAATTGCGAATGCACGTCGGCTCTTGAGTGACACTGGGATGCAAGTTCGGGCGCTTGGGTTTGCACAACATCTTGCTGCAACAACTGCCACAACTGAGCTTGCCAGACTTGATCGGGGGGCATGGCTTTGCGCTCATTCATATGCTGCAACACATATTGACCCTTGGCCCAATCGCTGAGCCAATCGGCGCGGTAACTTTGGTAAGCATCAAAAACGTCTGCTACCTGCTGGGCCAACTGATAACGCTGCCGACCCAATGGATCGTCTTTGACATAAGCTAAGAGTGGCTCAACCTGATGCGTTTTGGCAAACTCGGGCAAGATACGCCACAAACGCCAAACCAAAGCTTGTTTGTCAAATGGCATGGCAACAGGCACAAGGGATGGCCCCAAAACCAAACGGTACATGCGCCATATCAAACTGGACGGCAACTCCATTTGGGTAGCTGCGCAAATGCCCATGGCAGTATCGTCGGCCAGCGCCATCTCTAGCCAATGCTTCATGCCATTGCTTTGGACCAGCAGGGTTTCAGGCACCAGGGGCGGCAAGGGATTGTTGCGAAACAGGCCAACCGTAAGATCGCGCAAGTCTTCTAGGCGGTTGCCATGGAAAACCATGAATCCTGGTTGAAATGGTTGGGCCATAAAGGAAGAGCTTGCTTCTGAGTGTGATTCTTGCCTGAATTATCGACTTAGGGCAGGCTCATCAACTGAGCCCTTCTATAAAAATTTTGTCAAAACTCTTTGGAATTCATCGGCCGAAACAGGTTTGATGAGGAAGTCTTGCATGCCTGCTTTTTGTGCGAGGGCTCGGTCCTCGTCCAAGACGTGCGCCGTCATGGCCACAATCGGTGTCATTTTAAAGGCTTCCGTCACTTCAATCCGCCTAATTTCGTGCGCAGCGGTAAGGCCATCCATGCCAGGCATTTGCAAATCCATCAAGATCAAATCATAAGCAACTGCGCGGATTTTTTGCAAAGCAATTTCACCGTTTTCTGCAATGTCAACGCTACAGCCTAACTTTTCCAAGGTCCAGATGGCCAATTGTTGGTTCATTGGCGTATCTTCGACCACCAAAACTTTACCCACATGTTGGATTTTTTGAACACTTGCTTTGGCAATTTCTTCACCAATTTCATCCCTTTGTGTGAGGCTTGTGAGAGCATTTTGAAGTTCAAACGCTGTGATGGGCTTGTACAAATTAGAGACTCGAACGCCCAAGGTTCTTGCTAAGGCACTCAGATTTTGGACTTCATGATTTAAACCGAAATCAGACAAGACAACCCAAGATAAGTTTCGCCATTTGGCAGTTTGTTGGGCCAACAGATAAGCTGGCTCTAAGTAGGCCAACATGCTGTGATCAATTACCCAAAGTGTTTGGCGGTTGACGCCTTGCTTCAACCAATTGTCAAGGCAAGCTTGCAAGGCCGTAGGCGTGACAACTTCTTGCGCCGTGATTTGTTGAGCGGCCAGAAGATTTTGAAGAATTTCTCTGGCAAATGGGTTGGATTCAACCAACACCACATCGACCGCATGCGACAAGCTTCTGAAGCCGATGGCATGCGCTTGCAAAGAAGTGGTTTGCTTCTCAAGCAACTCAGCCGAAGGCCTTGCAAAATTGGCCGTAAATGTAAAGTGACTGCCACCACCCTCACGAGATTGAACACTGATTTGACCATGCATCAAATTGACCAAATTTTTGGCAATTGAAAGCCCCAAGCCGCTGCCACCAAATCTGCGATTCACAGATGCATCGGCCTGACTGAAAGGCGAAAAAATCAATTGTATTTTTTCTGGCGGTATACCTATACCTGTGTCTATCACTTCAAACGAACAGCTTACCTCTTGCGCACTAGAAAGTGTTTTTCGGACACTCAACTTGACCCAGCCTGCATCGCTGAACTTCACAGCGTTGCCCAACAAGTTTTGCAAGACTTGACCTAACCTCAGTGGGTCGCCCATTAGCAACTGCGGTACATCTTGCTGGATGTCTAAATACAAATCAATTTTTTTCTGTTCGGCTTGAAATGCAAATCCTTTCAGCGCCTGCTGACAAGCGGTGTGAAGATCAAACAAGGTTTGATCCAAGATGAGTCGATTGGCACCCAAACGTGTGAAGTCCAAAATATCGTCAATGAGTCGAAGCAAACTTTGGGAAGCTGTGCGTGACATTTCCAAATAGTCCTTTTGCTCTGAACTTAAAGGGGTACTTAATGCCAGTTCAGTCATACCTACCATGCTGTTGATGGGGGTCCTAATTTCATGGCTCATTTGTGCCAAGAAAGCTGATTTGGCTTGATTGGCAGCTTCAGCTGCATTGAACGCCGCCGACATGGCAAGTCGATCTTCCTCACGCCGCGCCCAAATTGCGGCCACATGGCGGGTTAAGAATAAGGTGGCCAATAGCATCAGGAAAGTCAAACCAATGATGCCCTTTGAGGCGAGCAACCATTGCCACTCAACCCGACTGCGAGAAATTGCAACAGCGACCGTGAGTGGCAATTGGGCCGTTGTTCGAAAATGCACTTCCAACTTTTCAATGCTTTGCTTGGCATCAGTGAGCGTGTCAAAGTACCTGCCAAAATCTTGATTCTTTGCCACCATCTTGACAGCCTGCATTTCGTCAAAAACCTTGTCATGTGGAAACCATCTTTGAGAACTGCTGACCAAAATTCGACCTGCGTAATCGAACACAAATACCGCATCGCATTGATCATCAACAGACTCTGCAAAACCGGCAATTAAATCTTCAGGGTTAATCAAGACCAACCATCTAAAGACTTGTCCGTCTGCACGTTTCATGCGCATTGAAAGGGGCAAGATGGCTGTGTCTTTTAACTGGAGTTCGGTTCTATTCAGCTCATACAAATTTCGAAAAGGCTGCCACCGCCCTGCAGCCAAATCGTTGCCAACATCTCGTTCCAATCCCAATTGCGACCAACTCACAGACTGATTGACCAAACCATCCTCTGAGCTGGCGAGCACCCACCCATCTTCATTCAATATGGACAAGGATCGAATGAAGCTTGAATTCCCAATGGCCGACTTGAGTTTGATTTGGGTGGGCAAATTGGAATCTGAACTCTGTTTGGAAACCGTCATGATGGCGCTAGAAGACTCCTATGTTCGGCTCACATGATTGTACAAGATACGCGTCAATAGATCGCCACGGGCTTCCTCGCGTTCTAGGGTGTCTTGTCTGTCTTTCCACAGATACTTACTTGCAACCAACAACATGAACACCGCCACCGCCGCACCAACTCGGTAAACACCGACGGATGCCGAATGCATCGAGCGCTGCAGTGTGTGTCCAGATGTATTTTTCACAAAATCTCGCCTAGGGTTTTAACAAGACGATGGGCTCCAAATTGTTTAACT
>CAJCDH010000054.1 GCA_903961095.1 uncultured Burkholderiales bacterium
ACGCAGCTTCACGCAGGTGCTTTTCAAATGAACAAGAGCATTCAAGATGGTGAAGCTGTAGCGCGCTTGTCCAGTGTGACGGTTGACAACGCTGGCCGAATTATCGGTGTGTATGGCACAGGCAAACAGCAACTCATTGGTCAAGTGGCCATGGTGAGTTTTGACAATGAAGATGGTCTGATCCCCATTGGCAAAAATGCATTTGCACCTTCCAACATGACAGGGACAGAGCAAGACGGCGTAGGCGTGAATGTGGGCCGCGCAGGCACGGGTGTGTTGGGTGAAATTCGCAGCCAAGCACTTGAAGCTTCGAATGTTGACCTTGCCAACGAATTGGTTCGCTTGATGATTTTGCAACGCTCTTACAGCGCCAACTCACAAAGCTTGAAAGCCGTTGACCAGACTTTGCGCGACACGTTGCAAATGGTTGGTTAATTTTTTATATCTTCTTCACAAACCTGGTTTAAATCATGATTGATCGTTTTGTCTTCACTGCCATGACCGGTGCCAAAAGCGCCATGGGGCAGTTGGCCACAACATCGCACAACATGGCCAATTTGCAAACGCCAGGTTTTAGAGAAATGTTGTCTTCATTTCGGGCTGTGCCTGTGAATGGCAGCAGTGCAGATTCTCGCGCCTTTGTGGTTGACTCAACTCCCGGCGCCGACTGGACGCCTGGCGCAGTTTCGGCGACGGGCAATCCTTTGGATGTTGCCATTCAGGATCAAGGCCTGTTTGCAATCCAACGCAGCGATGGTCAAGAAGCTTATACGCGTGCTGGCAAGTTTCACATGGATGCGCAGGGATTTTTGGTGAACTCATCGGGCTTGAGTGTTTTGAACGAACAAGGCCAGTCCATTCAAATTCCAGTGGGCAGCCAAGATGTGGTCATTCAACCCAACGGCACGATTACAGCCACGCTACCTGGCCAAAAGTTTGAAACACCCGTGGCGCGCTTGAAGCTGGTCAACCCAGCACCACACACTTTGGTGCGCGAGGCTGATGGCTTGTTTACCTCCACAGAAGACTTGGCTTCTTCAGAAGACATCCGTTTGGTGCCAGGTTCTTTAGAAAGTAGCAATGTGAGCGCGGCTCAGGCCATGGTTCAGATGATTACGCAAAACCGCTTGTTTGACTTGAACATTCGTTTGATTCAAGTCGCTGAGCAAAATTCGAAATCTGCAGGGGCTTTGATGTCCTTGTCCAGGGTTTAAACACCCGTGAAATGAAGGAGCAAGAAAATGTTGAGATCACTATGGGTTGCCAAAACAGGCATGGATGCACAGCAGACCAATTTGGACACCATCTCCAATAATCTGGCCAACGTTTCAACCACCGCTTACAAGCGTGTCCGTCCTATTTTTGAAGACTTGCTCTATCAAAACATTCGCGCTCCTGGCTTGAACGAAGACGCTAGCAACTATGTGCCCGCAGGCTTGCAAGCTGGTAACGGTGCACGCATTGCAGCCACCCAGCGCATCAACAACTCAGGCGCATTGGTGCAAAGCCAAAACCCACTCGACATGGCCATCAATGGCAATGGTTTTTTTGCCGTATCGACGCCCAACGGCACGGCTTACACCCGCGCAGGCAACTTCATGCGCAACGACAAAGGCCAAATTGTGACGGCCAGCGGCAATGTGTTGTTAGGCCAAAGCGGCGCCACTTCTGCCAATGGCAATTCAGCTGGCATTGTGATTCCTTCTAAGGCAACAAGTGTTTCTATTGGATCTGACGGTACGGTGAGTTACAACTTGGCTGATATGTCAGCACCTGTGCAGGCAGATCAAATTGCCATGGTCAATTTTGTCAATCCCACAGGCTTGGCATCTGCTGGGGGCGGCTTGTACTTCGAAACCATGTCTTCAGGCGAAGCCCAAATTGGTGTGGCTGGCAAGGAAGGCATTGGCACGATCAGCCAGTTCTACACCGAGCAATCCAATGTGAATGTGGCTGAAGAACTGGTGTCACTTATCGCAGCGCAACGGGCTTATGAAATTACTGCAAAGTCAGTTTCTGCTTCCGATCAAATTCTGCAAAAGTTAGGACAACTGTGATGAAAAAAATTGCATTGCTCATATCTGTCACTGCCTTTCTGGCTGGCTGTGCCGAGCTGCCCTCAGCGTCCAAGCAGTCTTTTATCAGTGGCTCTACCACAGCCAAGCCTGATACGCTAGAAAAAACAACTTCCACAAAAGGCTCTTTGGTTCCCACGACAAAAGTGACCGCCACGACTCACAAGGGTTTGTTTGAAGAGCGCCGAGCCATGCGCGTTGGCGATACATTGACCGTGATCTTGAACGAGACCACCCGTGCCAGCAAAGACATTGGAACCAATGCCCGTCGGCTTTCCTCCAATGGCGTGAATGCTGGCTTTAACTTGAGCACAGGCAGCGCATCAACGCCAGTTGCCATCAATGGTGGCGTGAATACCAATGGCAATACCAACTTTGACAGCAAAGGCGGCTCCTCTGCATCTAACCAGTTCTTAGGCACCATCACGGTCACAGTGCTTGAAGTTTTGCCCAACGGCAATTTGAACGTGGCTGGCGAAAAGCGCTTGGCCGTTGGTCATGAAGAAGAAGTGATTCGCTTTGGTGGCATTGTGTCGCCTGCCAATTTGCAAAGCAATTCTGTCTTGTCTTCCCAAGTGGCCGATGCGCGCATCGAATACCGCGGCTTAGGCATTACCGATCAAATTCAAACGCCTGGCATGTTGACCAAGTTGTTTGCCAGATTCTCACCCAATTGAGGTTAAAGCCATGAACGCTCGTTTGTTGTCATCGCTATTTTTCATGTTCGCCTTGTTACTGAGTGCCAATCACAGCTTGGCCGCTCGATTGAAAGACATGGCTGTGGTGTCAGGTCAGCGCCCTAATCAATTGATTGGCTATGGCTTGGTGGTCGGCTTGGATGGCACAGGCGACAACTCTGGTACCAACCCAGTGACGGGTCAGTCTGTGATCACCATGTTGAATTCTTTGGGTGTCGCAGTGCCAGCAGGTACCAATCTTCAAGCGCGCAACGCAGCTGTGGTGATGGTCACTGCAGAGTTGGCCGCCTTGGCACGGCCTGGGCAAATTATGGATGTCACCGTTTCTTCCTTGACCAATGCCCGCAGCCTCAAAGGCGGCACACTGATCATGACGCCATTGAAGGCCGCCAATGGTCAGGTTTATGCACAAGCTCAAGGCTCGATTGTGGTGCCGGGCGCTTCTGCCAGCAGCAACCTGGCACGCACCACCATCAATCAGTTGTCGGCAGGTCGCATTCCCAGTGGCGCTATTGTTGAACAAGGCGCACCTGAAGCTGACATGGATCCCATCGTTGAGTTCAACTTTCACAAGGTGGACTTCGCTCAAATTCAACGCGCTGTAGAAGCCATTTCCAAAGTGGTTGATGAAGAAAACGCTGTGACTGCTGTAGATGCCAGAACCATCGCTGTGCGAGTCCCCGTTCAACGCGCTCAACGCGTGAGTGTGATGGCACAGTTGCTTGAGCTTGAAATTCAGCCTGTCATGGACATTGCCAGAGTGGTGGTCAATGCGCGAACTGGCTCGGTGGTGGTCAATCAATCTGTTCGGTTGGCACCTTTTGCCGTGACACATGGCAACTTGACCATTCAAGTTCAAGCGACCAACCAAGCCGTGCCGCAGTCTTTGATGGCCCGCAACCGTCCTGTGACCCAGCGCAATGAGCGCGTCAGCATTGACTCTGGCCC
>CAJCDH010000055.1 GCA_903961095.1 uncultured Burkholderiales bacterium
AACAAAATGAGGTCGGCTTCGTCGACGTTTTGGGTGGGCTCATAGCCCTCGGCGGCCTTCATGACGTCGGCCATTTTGTCCGAGTCGTACTCGTTCATTTGACAACCGAAGGTTTTGATAAATACTTTTTTGCTCACAAGAGACTCCAAGCGGTGACTGGTTTATATCCAGGGGCTGATGGAAGGAGCGGGCCTTGGCGGCCCGCGAAAGAGTTGCTGATTATCGCAGGGACTGAAGGACAGTTTGTAACTTAAGCCTTGTCGGGTTTTTGATAAAACATCGGGTAGTGGCGTTGCACCACGGGGCCATCAAAGGCCCATGACATGCATTTGCCCACATGCGGTGGCGGCGTGGTGGGCACCTCGTCGGGCAGGCCGGCTTGCTGGTTTCTAAATTGACGCGCAGAGGGAATGGTTTGGTAGGCTGCAGTCGCCATATTGAACAGCATTTCGCGCAAATGGGTGCAACCAGCAACGCCGCCAATTTGAGCGTCAATGGCTTTGCGCCAACCTGCACTCAATTTGCAGCCAATCAATTTGTGCATGCCTTGCGGGGCCTTGTCGCATTCTGGGTGCGGTATGTGGGCCATGTCGGTCAGCACATCGTGAATGATGAATTGGTCGTCAACTGTCAGGCGAATGCTCAAGCCATGAATGGGCTGTCCCGCTTCACGGGGGCCTTGGCTGGGAATGACAAAACTGTAGGTTTTGACGTCAATCAGCGCTGCTTCAATGTCCCACATGCCATCTTCCCGTTCAAAGCCTGAATAGACCACGGTGCGCGTATGTGACAGTTTTCGAGGGGTGGGTGGTGGAAGTGCCAATGGCGGCCTCTTATTTTTCGAGTTCAATGGGCGCATTATCGATTTGATTTGGAGCTTTTGAATGTCAACTGCAGCACAGTCCGCCATTTCGCCTGCTGTTAGGCGTCAAACCATTGCAGATGCCCTCAGACGAACTGCTTTGCGCTTGCCCCAAAAGCTGGGCATTGTGTGTGGCAACACAACTTGGACTTATGCCGAGTTTGATGCCTTGGTCACGCGCTTGGCAGCTGGTCTTTTAAGCCATGGCGTGAAGACGGGCGATCGGGTGGCTGTGCTGGCGCGTAACTCGCATGGTTTTGCGGCGCTGCGATTTGCGTTGGCACGCATGGGGGCGGTCATGGTGCCCATCAATTTCATGTTGAAGGCCGAGGAAGTGGCTTACATCTTGCGCCACGCAGGTGCTGCCACTTTGGCCACCGACTCGGGTTTGGCCAGCCTAGCACGGCAAGCTGCAGCGCTTGACACCCAAGTGCAGCAGTTTATTCACTTGCCTTCTGAAGACCCCAGCGAGCCAGTGGCAGGCATGCTCCATTTCCATGAATTGGCCGCTTGCACGCAAGCCTTGCCAGAGATTGACTTGGCCAGCCAAGACTTGGCGCAAATTGTGTACACCAGCGGCACTGAGTCGATGCCCAAAGGGGCCATGCTGACGCACGATGCCGTGTTGTGGCAATACGTGAGTTGCGTGGTGAATGCCGAAATCGCCGAGCAAGATTTGGCTTTGCATGCGTTGCCGCTTTACCACTGTGCGCAGCTCGATGTGTTCTTTGGCCCTGCCATCTACATTGGCAGCAGCAACGTGATTACCTCAAAACCTGTGCCCGACAATTTGTTGGCCTTGATTGAGAAATACAAAATCACCAGTTTCTTTGCACCGCCTACTGTTTGGATTGCCTTGCTTCGCTCACCATTGTTCGACCCGGCCAAACTCATGCACTTGGCCAAAGGCTATTACGGCGCCTCCATCATGCCCGTGGAAGTGTTGAAAGAATTGGCGTCGCGCTTGCCCAAGGTGCGCTTGTGGAATTTGTACGGTCAAACAGAAATTGCGCCTTTGGCCACCATGCTAGGCCCAGAAGATCAACTGCGCAAACCCGGCTCTTGTGGCCGCGCTGTGTTGAATGTGGAAACACGCGTGGTCAATGACGACATGCAAGATGTCAAGCCTGGTGAAGTGGGCGAAATCGTCCATCGCTCACCGCATTTGATGTTGGGTTATTTCAAGGATGAAGAAAAAACCCGCGCTTCTTTTTCGGGCGATTGGTTTCACAGTGGTGACTTGGCCACCATTGACGAAGAGGGTTACATCAGTGTCGTTGATCGCAAAAAGGACATGATCAAAACGGGTGGTGAAAACGTGGCCAGTCGCGAGGTGGAAGAAATGATTTATCGCCTGCCGGCCGTGAGCGAAGTGGCGGTCATTGGCTTGCCCGATCCGAAGTGGGTGGAGGCGGTCACGGCTGTCATTGTTTTAAAGGCTGGTCAAATTTTGACTGAAACAGAGGTCATGCTTCATTGCAATCAAAACATGGCTACTTTCAAAGTGCCAAAGCGGGTGATCTTTGCCGAGGCGCTGCCAAAAAATCCCAGCGGCAAATTGCTCAAACGTGAATTGAGAACCCACTACGCCTGACAAGTTGGGCTTGGGTGAATGCTTGAAATCGCTAATTTGTCCTATAAATGTTCTATTGACAGGTCATTAGGAGTGATGAACCATATCGACCATGAATCAAAACCTGCCATTGCCGAAGTACCACCAGATTTATCTGGTGTTGTGCGAGCAATTGCAGGAAGGCAAATTTGAAGAAGGATTGCCAGGTGAATTGGCCCTCATGAAGCAGTTCGCAGTGGCAAGAGTCACCGTTCGACACGCCTTGCAGCAAATGGCTGAAGAAGGGCTCATCAAGCGTGAACCGGGGCGTGGCACGCGGCCGATCAAGCGTGGCGCTGCGGTCTCTGTCAGTTCAATGGGAGACCTCACGGGAATGGGTGCTCAGCAGGCGCGGCTAACAGGTTTGCTTGAAAATTTGGTCACCATGGGTTTGCGCACATCGGTCAAAGTTTTGTCGGTCCAAACTTTGTTGGCACCCAAAGACATTCAAGACAAATTGCAACTTGCATCGATAGATTTGGTGCAAAAAGCCGAGCGAGTTCGGCATACGCGTGAAGGCCCCTTGTCGCACATTACCACTTGGGTGCCTGATACTTTTGCCAAGGGATTTGGAAAACGTGAATTGGCACAAAAACCTATTTTGGTGTTGCTTGAAGAGGCGGGCGTCAAAGTGGGCCGCGCTGAGCAAACTATTTCTGCGCGCCTTGCTGATGCCGAGATGGCGCGGCACTTGGACGTGCCAGTGGGATCCGCCTTGTTGTCTGTCAGACGTTTGATTTACGACGACCAAGAAAACCCGATTCAATGGTTGTTGGGGCTTTATCGCCCCGATCGCTACGAGTACCAAATGCAGTTGTCCCGTGTTGGCAGTATTGACGCCCAAATTTGGGTGGACAAGGAACTGTCGGCTAATTTTCATTGATCCTTCCCTCGACCTTTTCAAGGAGCTTCCCATGACCACACGTCGTCACTTTATGAGCCAGACCGCTGCCGCGGCTTCTGTCATGTCTTTTCCTTTGATTGCCGGCGCGCAAGCGAAGGCAGTGAAGGTGGGTGTTCTGCATCCAGTCACAGGCGCACTGGCCTACTCTGGCCAGCAGTGCCGCATGGGCGCTTTGATGGCCATTGAAGACATCAACAAAGCCGGGGGTATTAAGTCACTGGGCGGCGCCAAAATTGAAGCGCTATTGGGAGATGCCCAATCGAGCCCTCAAGCGGGTACAGCCGAAATTGAAAAGATGAATGAAGCGGGTGTGTGCGCCGTGGTGGGTGCATTTGCTTCTGCCATTTGTTTGGCCACCACACAAGCTGCAGCCAAGTACAACTTGCCGCACGTGGTCGATGTGGGCGTGGCCGATCAAATTGTGGAACGCGGTTTGAAAAACACGTTCCGTTTTGGCCCTGGTTATAAAAAGTGTGCTGAGGTGGCTGTGGCCAATTTGCATGTGCTCAATACCGCCGCTGGCAAGCCTGCGCGCAGCGTGATGATCATTCACGAAGAGTCTTTGTTTGGCACGGGCACTGCCAACTTGCTGTCCAAAGAATTGCCAGGATATGGCTATGACGTGAAAGAAGTGATCAAGCACGCCAATCCTACCCGCGACTTCAACAACATTGCACTGCGCATCAAACAAGTCAACCCTGATATTGTGATTCCTGCCAACTATTACAACGAATATGCCTTGTTGGTTCGCACGATGCAGCAGCAAAAAATCTCGCCCAAAGCCATCTATTCTGTGTTGGGCGGCGCGGCGTCTAGTTACAAGTTTGTCAAAGAGTTTCCAGAAGCAGCCAACGGCATCATCGATTGCAACCACTGGTTCAACCCCCGCGACAAGCGCTCGTTGGAACTCAAAAAACGCGTGGAAGCGCAAGGTCAGTTCTTCAGCTATGAAGTGTTCATGACCTACACCGCCATGACCTTGTTGGCTGATGCCATTGAACGCGCTAAGTCAACCGACCGCGCAGCCATCATTGATGCATTGAACAAGAGCACCTTCTCCAATCACATCATGCCGTATGGCGCCACTCAGTTTGTGAATGGCCAAAACATGGGTGCACAACCCTTGATGACGCAAGTGGTGAAGGGCGACATCAAGGTTATCGTGCCCCGCGACTACCGCGAAGTAGAGCCTATTTTTCCTTTGAAGGCTTGATGGCCTTGAGTCTTTTGATACCTCAATGTGTTGATGATGTTTGACGCCAGCATATTGCTGTCGGCTTTGCTCAATGGTCTTACCACGGGCGCAGTCTATGCCTTGATTGCGCTCGGGTTGACCTTGATCTATGGGGTGTTGCACATCATTAACTTTGCCCATGGCGCCTCGCTCATGATGGCGCTTTACGGCGTTTATGCGCTAAAAGAGCGTTGGGGTATTGACCCTTATGTCGCCTTGCCCATCATGGTGCCAGCCATGTTTGTGCTGGGCTATGCCATGCAGCGCATTGTCATTAACCGCGCTAGCCATGGCAAAGATGAAAACATTTTGTTGGTCACTTTAGGCCTGTCCATCGTGATGGAAAACTTGGCCTTGTTGTTTTTCAAATCAGACACCCGAACCATCGACACGGCATACACCCTGACCACAGTGGCCATGGGCCCGGAAGCTGCACAAGTGATGGTGTCGCTACCCAAGTTGGTGGCCTTTGCAGGTGCCTTGGTGGTCTCTGCATTGTTGATTGTCATTCTGCAACGCACCGATTTAGGCCGAGCCATTCGCGCAGTGGCCAAGGAAAAACAAGGCGCGCGTTTGATGGGTATTGATGTGGAGCACGTGTATGCCATGTGCTTTGGTTTGGGCTTGGCCTGTTTAGGCGCGGCTGCTTGCTTTTTGCTGCCAGCCTATTACGTCAATCCGCAAGTGGGCAATGGTTTTGTTCTGGTCGCGTTCACTGTGGTGGTGCTGGGCGGCATGGGCAGTTTTGCTGGCGCGCTTTTGGGTGGATTGTTAATTGGCGTGGTGGAGTCTTTTGGCGGCCTATTTTTGGGTGAGTCATTGGGTCAGGTGGGCATTTTCGTGATTTTCATTGGCGTGCTTTTGTTGCGGCCTGAAGGTTTGTTTGGGGCCAAGACATGAGGTGCTGTTCATGACCCAAGTGCGCAAAGATTTTTTCAGCATCGCTTTGTTTGTGTGGATTGTGGCGGCCATCCCATTTCTCACGCAATCCGGTGTTGTTTTGAATTTTGTCATGATGGCTTTGTTTGCCTGCCTCATTGCACAAGCCTGGAATGTGCTGGGTGGTTTTGGAGGTCAGTTCTCGTTTGGTCATGCTTTGTTTTTTGGAACAGGCGCCTATTTTCAAGCCATCGCACAACTCTCTTGGGGCTGGAATCCTTGGCTGGCTTTGCCGGCAGCCATGCTGATGGCGGCCTTGGTAGGCGCTTGGGTTGGCGCATTGTCATTTAGATATGGCCTCAAGGGCTCTTACTTTGCATTGGTCACATTGGCCTTTGCTGAAGTGTTTCGAATTGTGAGTTTGTCAGTGCCATTCACAGGTGCTGGTGTAGGCCTGATGTTGCCCTTGAAGGAATCTGTAGGCAACATGCAATTTGGATCTCGCTCAGGTTTTGTTTGGCTCATCTTGGGCTTGGTCACTTTGGCTTTGTGCGTGACCGCTTATTTGCGCAACTCGCGATTTGGCGCATACCTGCAAGCCGTGCGCGACAACGAAGATGCGGCCCGCGCTGTGGGCGTCAACCCCTTTCATGTGAAAACTTGGGCCACCGTTCTATCGGGTGGTTTGATGGGCTCGGCAGGCGCTTTTTATGTGCAGGTATTTCAATACATCGATCCTGGTATTGGTTTTGGATCGCACACTTCGGTAGAAGCCTTGGTGGGTGCCATTGTGGGCGGCATGGGCACTTTATGGGGCCCCATTCTGGGCGCATTGGCGCTTCACGTTTTAGCCGATCTCACGCGCAATTTGTTTGGCCAGATGCCGGGCATCAACATGATCATTTATGGCACGGTGCTCATTGTGATTGTGATGTTCTTGCCGCGCGGCATTGCTGGGTTGGCAAGCTACATGCCCAAATCTTGGAGGCGCAATGACTGACACACCAGCTTTGTTGCAAGTGCAAGGCGTGAGCCGCGCCTTTGGTGGTTTGAAGGCCGTGCAAAATGTCAGCTTGTCTGTACCAGAGGGTTCCCTGACTGCACTGATTGGCCCCAACGGTGCTGGCAAGACCACACTGTTTGCTTTGCTTTCAGGTTTCTTAACCCCAGACGCTGGCCGAATTATTTTGCAGGGACAAGACATCACAGGGCAAGCACCGCATTTGAATGCCAAGTTGGGCATGACCCGAACATTTCAAATTGTGCAACCCTTTGCGGCTCAAACAGTGCGGGAGAACATTGCTGTGGGTGCACATTTGCATACTGCATCGCGCACCAAAGCCTTGGCGATGGCCGCGCAAGTGGCCCATCGCGTAGGCTTGGCCGATCAATTGGACAAGTTGGCCAGCGACCTCACTGTGGCTGGTCGCAAGCGTTTGGAATTGGCCAGAGCTTTGGCCACTGAGCCCAAATTGCTCTTGCTGGATGAGGTCTTGGCTGGTTTGAATCCGCAAGAAATTGCCGAGATGATTCCAGTGGTGCGTTCGATTGCGGCGTCAGGTGTCACGGTGTTCATGATTGAGCATGTGATGCAGGCTGTCATGAGCTTGGCTGAGCATGTTTGGGTTTTGGCGCAAGGACAGTTGATTGCGCAAGGCACCCCAGGTGAAGTCACGCGGCATCCGCAAGTCATTGAAGCCTATTTGGGGCATGGCACTGCTGCGCG
>CAJCDH010000056.1 GCA_903961095.1 uncultured Burkholderiales bacterium
AAGTAAGTCACTTTAACCAAAATGTCTCTTAAACTGATATCAAGTTCAATGCAGGGGATGGCAGTGATGCACCCAAACTGAACGCTTGGCCCCACAGGACAATAAAACACCATGATCAACATTCCCAAAACTGAATTACACGTTCACCCGCTTTGCCTTGGTGCCAATGTCTTTGGCTGGAGTGCCGATGAAAATGAATCCAATGCTGTACTGAATGCATATGAATCGCATGGTGGCAATTTCATCGATACCGCAGATGCTTATTCACAGTGGAAACCTGGAAATCAAGGCGGTGAGTCAGAAACACTGATTGGTCATTGGTTGAAAAAGAAAGATCGAAAAAAATTCGTGATAGCAACAAAGGTTGCACTGCTCAACACTCGACCAGGATTGTCTGCCGCAAATATTTTGGCTGCTTGCGACGACTCTCTGCGCCGTTTGCAAACTGATTACATCGATATTTATTACTCTCACCGCGATGATGCCAAAATTCCGATGGCAGAAACATTGGGGGCTTATGACAAGTTAATCAAAGCAGGGAAAGTGCGGTATATCGCTGCTTCACAGCATACCGGTGCACGCCTTCAAGAGGCACTGAGTATCTCGGCCAAACACGGCCTGCCCTCATATATTGCGCTACAAGACCAATACAACTTGGTGCAACGCCAACCATTTGAAACTGAACAAGCGCCCGTGCTTGCTTCCAACGGCTTAGGTGCATTTCCTTTTTATGGTCTAGCGCGAGGTTTTTTGTCAGGTAAATACAGTCCCGGTATTAAGGTTCACTCTGTTCGAGCAGAAGGCGTTGCTGAATTTTATTCAGATCAAAACTGGAAAATTATTGATGCCTTGCGCGAAATCGCTCAAGCACGCAGCGCACCAGTTTCGGCAATCGCCTTGGCTTGGTTGCGATCGCACCCTCAAGTTTGCGCTCCGATTGCAAGCGCACGAACCCCCGAACAACTAGAAGAAATTGTGCAGATCGTTGAGCTGAGCACTGATGAAATGTTGCGACTCAATCATCTTTCAACCCCCCAATAAAACAGGACGCTATTTTTACTAGGGAAAACACTAAGCGCCTGAAGTTCAATCAGAACTTCAATTATCCAGATCTAGGCCTTGCATAGACCGCAAGTTTTGGATCACCCTTAACCCCGAGGCGTGTTTTGAGAGCTGGGAAGCCAACAAGAATGCGAGTTTGGACGGGGTGTTCCATTCATGCAATGAACAGGATCTCGCGCCTAGGGTTTGCATCCAATGGCATGACTTAAAGCCATCAGATAGACTCGAAGCTATCCATCAGAATTAACTGACCGATGTCCTTGAAAGTGATTTAAAAATGCGCAGAAGACCCTTTACCTTCACCTTAAGCTTCCTGGCTGCCCTCGTGTTGGGTGCTGCATTGCCTATTGCCCAAGCTCAAGAAAAACCACCTTTGCGCATTGTGGTTGGTTTTCCGCCAGGTGGCTCGGCAGATATTTTGGCTCGCATGATCGCCAACGCCCTGCGTGATGACTATACGGCCATTGTTGAAAACAAAGCTGGTGCGGGTGGACGCATTGCACTCAACTTTGTGAAGACCTCAAAGCCCGATGGGCAAACCGTCGTTGTTCTGCCGAGCGGCCCCATGGTACTGTTCCCCCATGTCTACAAAAAACTTGATTACGATGCAGTGAAAGACTTCACTCCCATCTCACAAATTGCACGCTTTCAGTTTGGCGTAGTTTCTGGACCCGCTACAAAGGCCAAGAACATGGCCGACATGCTGGCAAAAGTCAAAAGCGATCCAGCTTCTGCCAGTTATGGCACGCCTGGTGCCGGCACCTTGCCGCATTTTATGGGTGTGCTCCTAGAACAGTCTACAGGTGTGAGCTTGAACCATGTGCCTTTCCAAGGCGGAGCTCCAGCCAACAATGCGTTGCTGGGCGGCCATATTGGCTACAAGTTTGACGTGGTATCTGAAACTGCCGAAATGCACAATGCAGGCAAGGCTCGAATCATTGCAGTCACTGGCCCACAAAGAGACCCTCAAGTACCCGATGTACCCACACTCAAGGAGTCGGGCGTGAACATGGAAGCCACGGCATGGTTCGCCATGTACGGGCCCGCTGGCATGAAGGGCGAAACCTTCACCAAGCTTGAAACGGCCATGATGAAACTCGTCCGTGATCCAGCCATGAAAGACAAGCTCATCAAGCTTGGCTACGAACCGATTGGCTCCAACGGTGTTGACTTGGCAGCGGCTCAAAAAACAGATTTGGCCAGATGGGAAAAACCAATTAAAGCCACAGGGGTTCAACTAGACTGATGGCAAGCCCAAGGCTCTAACTTGACCTCACCCACTTTCAAACACATTGCCGTCGTTGGCGCAGGCGCTGTTGGTAGCTTTTACGGCGCCATGCTGGCACGTGCTGGGCACAGGGTGACGCTCATTGGACGACCTGCACATGTGCAGGCTACGACGAGCAACGGTTTGAAATTGAATTTAGCAACATCATCTGAAACTGAGATCATCCAAATAGAGGCAAGCACAGAATTATCAAGTTTGCATACCGCTGACTTGATATTGTTCTGTGTCAAATCAACAGACAGCGCTTCGGTCGCACTTCAAATTGCGCCCTACCTCGCACCACACGCCTTGGTGATGAGTTTGCAAAACGGAGTGGAGAATGCCGCACTGATTGCCCAACACATACCTCATGCGGTAATCCCCTCTGTCGTCTATGTGGCCACAGAAATTCCTGCCCCAGGATTTGTGAAGCACCATGGCCGCGGTGAGCTTGTGATCGGCACAATGCAGATTTCACGACTGAGAGATCCACAAAAAACTCTTCAAGACATCGTTTTGCTATTTGGTTCAGCGCAGGTTCCCGTTCAGATTTCGCAAAATGTCATGGCAGAGTTGTGGTCCAAATTGATGATCAATTGTGCTTTCAATGCCATTTCAGGTTTGGCTCAAATTCAATACGAAAAACTTGCCGCCTTGGAATCAGTTCGCAGTACCCAGACCGCTTTGGTCAAGGAAGTCATTGCGGTGGCCCAAGCCGATGGCATCCATTTATCTGAGACTGTCGCCCTTCAAGCCGTCGCGCAAATATCTGTCACCATGGGAAGTCAAAAATCATCGACAGCTCAAGATATGGCGCGCTCCAAACCCAGCGAAATTGACCATCTGAATGGCTTCATTGTTAGACGTGGACAGGCGCTTGGCGTTCCAACCCCTGTTAACCAAGCCTTGTTCGCCTTGGTCAAACTGGTTGAATCTAGTTATAACGATCATGTCTAAGGCAGAAGTTCCCATAGAGTTCGTTCGAGCTTTGAATGATCTGGGCCTTACAAACTCTTCAGCCTTATTTGGTACACCTCTGACAGGTGGCGTGTCATCTGACATTTGGTGCATTGAAACCGAACAAGGATTTGTTTGCGCCAAACGCGCTTTGTCTAAATTGCGAGTCGCAGCCGATTGGCATGCGCCAGTGGAGCGCAACCTTTTTGAAGCACGATGGTTGCAAGTAGCCCACCAAGCTTCTGCAGCTTGTGCACCAAAGTTTCTAGGCCAACACCCTGAATTGGGTGTGTTGGTCATGCAATACCTTGATCCATCACACTATCGCCTGTGGAAGCAAGAATTGCATGCCGGCAATGCTGACGCGCATATTGCCAAGGCAATGGGGCAAGTACTGTCTAAGATTCACAGTTATGCCGCAAAAAATAGTGATTTAGCCAGTGAGTTTTCAACTGACAAAATATTTTTTGAAATCAGACTGGCACCCTACTTGTTGGCCACTGCAGCGCGCCATCCCAAACTGGCACATGCATTAGAAGAGTTGGTTTTGCAAACTCAAAACAATGCAAAGACTTTGGTGCATGGCGATGTCAGCCCTAAGAATATCTTGTTAGGAATCGAAGGACCGGTGTTGTTAGATGCAGAGTGCGCAACTTGGAGTGACCCTGCTTTTGACTTGGCGTTTTGCCTCAATCACTTATTGCTTAAGTGTCTGTGGACGCCTTTGTCATCGTCAGATTTTTTGCATTGCTATGAAGTTCTGACTAAGAGCTACTTGCAATCAGTAGATTGGGAACTGCCCAGTGCTCTTGAAGCAAGAGCAGCCCGACTTTTACCTGGACTGTTGCTGGCCAGAGTCGATGGCAAGTCTCCTGTCGAATATGTCACGCAAGAACATCAACGCAATCGCGTTAGACGCGTAGCCAGCACATTACTCATCAAGCCAGCAAGCCAATTGCAAGAAATTGCCGATGCATGGGCCAAGGACCTCAACACATGACACCGTTTGCCATCAAATCTATCCTCGGAAGACGAGTCTGGGACAGTCGTGGGCGACCCACCGTAGAAGCAGAAGTTATTCTCAATGACGGCTCACTGGGCAGAGCCATTGCACCTGCTGGCGCATCCAAAGGCTCTCGTGAAGCACTGGAGTTAAGGGATGGGGGGGATCGGTTTGGTGGGCTTGATGTGATGCAAGCGGTTGGCCATGTCAACGGTCAAATTGCTAAAGCACTCGTGGGCACAAAGGCTGACAACCAGTCTGCTCTTGATCAGGCCCTCATTGACCTTGACGGAACCACCAACAAGTCAAGCTTAGGCGCAAATGCAACTTTGGCTGTTTCAATGGCGGCAGCGCATGCCATGGCTTCTGCCTCTGATATGCCTTTATACCGCTACCTTGGCAATGGGAAAATTGGTCGCTTGCCCATGCCTCAAATTCAAATTTTTGGGGGTGGTGCGCATGCTGGCAGGCGTGTCGATGTTCAGGACTTTATGGTGGTCTGTCCTGGCGCCACCAGTTTCGCTCAGGCTTTGGAGTGGACGGCAGAAGTCTACCGCCATGCAGGATTACTCATGGCGCATCGCGGTTCAATGTTTGGCGTTGCGGATGAAGGGGGTTGGTGGCCTGACTTTTCAAGCAACGAGCAAGCACTGGAAATGCTCGTGCTTGCCATTGAACGCGCAGGTTTTATTCCTGGAGATCAAGTTGCAATTGCTTTGGACATTGCAGCATCTGAATTTGGCCAACACGGCCAATACCGCCTTGGCCTAGAGTCCCGGGCACTTGACTCCGATGGCATGATTGAAATGCTGCTGCGATGGATTGAAAAGTACCCCATCGTCTCCATCGAAGACCCACTGTCAGAAGACGATCCTGTAGGGTTCGCTCACTTTACAAAAGCCATTGGCCATCGCCTGCAAATTGTGGGTGATGATTTTTTGGTTTCCAATTCGAAGCTCATTCGAGAGGCAGCCAATTTGGGCGCTGCCAACACGGTACTCCTTAAACCTAACCAACGAGGCACCCTGACCGAAACCTTGCAAGCTTGGCATGTGGCAAAAGAGTTGGGCTACTCAGCCATCGTTTCGGCCCGCTCGGGTGAAACTGAAGACACCACCATTGTCGACTTGGCAATTGCTTGGGATGTTGGCCAACTCAAGGTTGGATCGTTCGCAAGAAGTGAACGCATGATCAAGTGGAATCATGCACTGCGCATTGAACAACAACTTGGCGAACAAGCTCTATTTGCTGGATCTAGCGTGTTCAGATAAAGCTGCCTGAAACGATCCATTTTTAAGCTGAATTTAATGGAGCTTGACCGTTGGGTTCGCCTGTTTTGAAAGCAATCTTGCAAGCGTGTAAAGAGCCGTCTTTAAAAAGCCATGAATTGATAGTTCGTGAAGTTTGTAAAGTGACAAGTACATCAGCTTTGCAAAATAACCCTCAATCATGAGGTTCTTGCCAATGAGTCCGCCCATCATGTTACCCACCGTACTGAATTTTCCGAGCGAAACCAAGGAGCCAAAATCTCTGTAGTGATAAGGTTTTAATGCTTTGTTGGCAAAGCGTCTTTTAATCTGACGGAACATGTGTGTTGCCTGCTGATGTGCAGCTTGCGCCCTTGGAGGAACAATACCGCCTCGCCCGCCCTCCTCATCTGTGCAAGGACAAGCTGCACAATCACCCAAGGCGAAAATATCTGGATCTAAAGTTGTTTGCAGAGAGCGATGAACAACAATTTGATTCAATTGATTGGTCTCTAAACCACCTAAATTTTTCAAATAATCGGGCGCCTTGACTCCTGCAGCCCAAACCACAAGTTCAGACTCAATCACTTGGCCATCGGACAGGCGAATTCCGGTGGGCATGACCTCCATCACTTTGGATTTCGTATGGACATGGACACCCAGTCTAGAAATCAGTTGTTCTGTCGCGTTAGAAAGACGAGGATTCAAAGCAGGCAAAATTCTGTCGGCTGCTTCAATCAAGCTAATTTTTAAATCCTTGTCGGCGTCAATACCATCCAAGCCAAAAGCAACCACCTCGCGAGTTGTTCTATGCAGCTCTGCTGCAAGCTCTACACCGGTAGCACCTGCGCCAATGATGACAACGTGAAGTTGGCTTTGATCAATCAGGTCAGTTTGGTGATGTGCACGAATACATGCATTGACCATTTTGGAATGAAACAGTTTGGCATCCGTTTGATTTTCAAGCTTCAGAGCGTGCTCCTTGACACCTGTCGTTCCAAAATCATTGCTCAAACTTCCGATACAAATGACCAAGGTATCGTAGGAAATTTTTTGTACAGGCGTGACAGGCGTGTTATCTACGTCTAGGTAGGGTGCTAAATCAATTGTCTTGTTTAGCCGATCCAAGCCTTTGAGTTCTCCGATTCGAAAAATAAAATGATTCCAATGCGCGTGGGCCATGTAATCAACTTCATGATCACCAAAGTCCATGC
>CAJCDH010000057.1 GCA_903961095.1 uncultured Burkholderiales bacterium
AATCGGCACTAGAAATGGTAGCCAAGCATGAAGGCATTCAACTCAAAAAAACTTCAAGCGAATAAGCAAATTACAAATTCAATTTGACTCACTTTTGACAGACCTGTTTGCAATTCGAGTTGCTATTGAACGAGACTTGGCGGATTGACTCGAGTCTTGGCCACTGCACTCACGCCCTGCTCGTCTAGCATCCACTGAACTGGTTGTGACGCAATTTGCAAAGCAAGCCTGCGAGTTTGAATGTTCAAACACAAATCTGATTTTCTATGCAGTTTTTGCAAAAGCCAGTAGGGAACAATGTCAAAGGATGATCTCAGTATCAAAGCAAAAAAAGGTTTTTCTGTGAGATCAACAGAATATGACTCAATAGACTGAAGTGTCTCGCGCGTTCGTTGATCAAAAACCAACTCGGGCTCGTATTGTGTCATTGCGTGCTTTGCACCGCTGAAGGTGGAGGGCAAATTTGTAGCGCCCAACATCTCACCTACTTTGTTCATCTCCACAATGTACCTGTCACATTCTGATGGCGACAATGGGTGCAAACTGAGGTGCTGATAGGCATTTAAAAATGAGATGGTTTCGACCAGGTGCACCCAGCGGATGAGGTGTGGCTCGTTGGCACAATACGCTTGGCCCTTCAAATCGACACCCCGAATTTTGGCGTGAATGGCATTCACCCGACGAATGTGCCGTGTTGCAAGTTCGACACCGCCGTAGGTTGTGGCTGCTACAAACAAGGCTGTTCTGCCCAGTCTTGCCTTTAATTGATGACGAAAGTTGGAATGGTCCCATACAGCCGCTAGGGCTCTGGGGTGCAATGCTTGAATCATTAATGAAGACAAGCCCCCCACCATCATGGCGGAAAAATTGGCATGAACCCGCCACACAACAGACAGTGGGCCAAATAGACCAGGGTCACCTAATGGATGTTTAAATTCATCCAAGGAAGATGACGCGCCCGTCATACTTTGAAGCCCTTTTCCAATGGCATCAAATGCCAAAGGCTTCACGATTTTAATCATGTTAGAAATCACAGTGAAACTTTTGTAACCTGTAAAAAACAAAATTTTATGACTTAACTGCCAAATTGCTTTTGCAGCTTAAACATAACCATTTTTTTTATATGCATCCTTGACATTGCATCTGTGCTCACATTGATCTAGGTCAATTGAATTTTGAATCGTCGTCATCTAATGCAATGGTCAGGTTCATTCAATATGCCACCTTCCAATGATTGCGAAAACTCAACGTGAAAACAAACCACCAAATTGGACTCTTCGCACTCATCAAGCGTTCAAGGCCCATCAACTTAATCACTGGCCCCATCATTTACAGCATGATTTTGCCAATTGGGCTCTTAGATGTGTGCGTCTCTTTTTACCAATGGTCTTGTTTTCCAATCTATGGCATTCCCAAAATCACAAGAAACAAACACATCGTATTTGACCGTCAAGAACTTAAGTACCTTGATTGGATTTCAAAGTTTCATTGCACATATTGCGCCTATGGCGTGGGCGTAGTTAGTTTCGCGAAAGAAGTGATTGGTGCTACAGAAACTTACTTTTGCCCCATCAAACATCAACGCAAAAAAATGAATGAGGCGCACCACTCATGGGAAAGAATAGGATTTGAGCAAGATGAAAATTTTGATTTCGACGCCAAGCTCAACAAGATCAGAACAGCAATGTCAAAGATTGGCAAAGACCAATGATGCAGTTTGATACTTTGGGTTTACAGAAACGAACAAGCAATTAGGCTGCCAAGTTACGTTTGATGATTGTGACCAAAATTGCTTTCAATTCTGGCGGAAGCACATTCATGATGGCATCCACTTTGTGAAAAGGGATGATCTTGACTTGAATGGCACTTAAAGAAGTTGCTGTGTATCTAGAAGGCAGGCCCACCATGCCTTCTGACAAGCCCAAAACCGATCCTGAGCCCAAGTTATAAACCTTTTCGCCTTGGTTAATTTGGACCTCACCACTGACAATAAAAAATGCTTCTTCAAATTGTTCACCAAGCTTGATCAAGGTCTTTTGCGGAAGATACATCGTTGTATTTAATAAATGAGTGCCCAACAAAGAAATAAAGAGCCTCTCCTCACCCTTTAATTCACCAGCACTGATTGCATCACTTCCTTCTTTTGACTTTAAATAGTTCGCTCCCAACTTAAACAGTTTTTCACGGTCAACGGCAAATAGTAATTTGTTGTCGGTCATGGTCAGGCGATTTTGGAATGAATTGAATTAAATGACGACCCCAGTTTATCTGCAACCAGCCGGCAAATCTACTTTTAATTGCAGCAACTGTGAACAAAAGGAACCATAGTCCTGCATTAGGGAATAGATTGAAATTCTGCTCGCAGCACTCGCCAAGCCTTGACACAGCCGTTCTCCCTAGAACACCGCGGTGTCATCGAAGTGAAGGGTAAGGGCGTGATGAACACTTGGTTCTTGAACAAAAGCGACAAAATAGCAAATTGCCATTAGGATAGGGTGTGACCCAATTATCTGTCCCAGTACCAACACTTCCGCCATCCATATCCGCTCTGAGGCGCGATATAGACTCGCCTGTGGGCTGCATTAGCCTTTACAGCGCTAAGACTCAAGGCGAGGCTTTAAACCTGCCCCCACTGTTGTTGGTACACAGCATCAACGCGGCAGCTTCGGCAGCCGAGGTGGAGCCGCTTTTTACACATTATCGGCAACAACGATCGGTGTATGCAATTGAACTTCCTGGTTTTGGTTTTTCTGACCGCAGCCCTCGTTCTTACACACCGCGCTTGATGACAGATGCTTTGCATGCCGCCCTGGCGTTCATACAATCGGAGCATGGCGGTGCTGCAGTTGATGTATTGGCAGTGTCGCTCTCATGCGAGTTTGCAGTTCGCGCCAAATGCGAAGCACCGCAAAGTATTCGTCGGCTTGCTCTGGTCAGTCCCACCGGTTTTCGTGGAAAAAAATTGCGCTATGGGCCAGCAGGTGGCACGCTGGGTTTGCCCTGGCTTTACCGTTTACTCACTTTGAACATCTGGCGCCAAGGTATTTTTAACAACTTAACCCGACCCAGCGTCATCAGATACTTTTTAAAAGGTGCTTGGGGTTCCAAAAAAATCGATGAAACATTTTGGCGTTATTGTTTGCTGACATCTAAGCAGCCAGGCGCTGAAAACGCGCCCTTCTATTTTGTATCGGCCTTCTTATTTAGCACCGACATCAACCGAATGTACGAAAGCCTTGATTGCCCCGTCTGGGTCTCTATGCCCACTCGTGGCGATTTCACCGATTACCGTGGCAGGCATACGCTTGAAGGCGCAACAAACTGGCAGTTTGAATTAATAGAGGGTGGCGCCCTGCCGTTTTTTGAAGACTTGGCCGGATTCACCAAGAAACTCGAGCCGCACTGGGGACCCAGACATTCAAAAGAGTTGGCCGAGTCTTAATTTAAAAATCAAGACCGGCTTGATTGTGCTGCTCTCTGAACTGCGCGAATGATGCGATCATGCGCCCCACAACGGCACAAATGTTTGTCAAGGGCCTCACAAATTTGCGCCCGAGTGGGCTCTGGGGTATGTTGCAACAAAGCGCTTGCGCTAACCAAAATGCCGCTCAAACAATAGCCGCACTGGCCTGCGTTCTCTTCGACAAAGGCTTGTTGCAATGGGTGAGCTTGGCTTGCATTGCCTAGGCCTTCTAGGGTGATCACTGCGTGTCCCTTCACAGCCCACAGCGGCAGATTGCAAGACGTTTGCGGGCGACCATCTACCAATACCATGCATGCGCCGCATTCGCCTTCACCGCAGCCTAGTTTGGGGCCCGACAAGCCCAATTCATCGCGCAAAAGACTGAGCAAAGTGGTGTTGTCGGACGCTGCAAAAGAGAAGTTCTTGGCGTTGATGGTAATCATGATAGGGTGAGCTTGAGTTCAGGACTCAGCAGCAAAACCGAGCGCATTGCGAGAAGTTTGCTGACTGGGTGAGCACAGGTAATGACCCAGATCGCATGCAAGCACCCATGCTGATTGAGCCTCGGGGTCATGGTTGTCTGGATGAGGGCGAACGGCAGCCACAGCGTATTCGGTGGACAGATTGTGCGGTGCTGCAAATGGGCCGAGGTAGTGAGCGTGAGGCGCAGTTTGAACCTCGGTCGACTGGGCGCAGGCCATGACTCGTTGCCCCTTATGCGCAGGCAAGGCAGCTACAGCTTGTGCACCACCTGCAAAGGACTGCAAAGAAGGCATTTGCGATGCCGGTATGACAAGTTGGTCAAGCACACGCTGCAAGTGCCGCCCGCCTGAAGACTGCTTTAGATCAGGCACCAGCAAAACATCAAGGGACATCAGGGTCTGCCGCAAAACTTCAA
>CAJCDH010000058.1 GCA_903961095.1 uncultured Burkholderiales bacterium
CATGTTTCAGGTCATGTGGTGCCCTCTGGCCACTTCATTCCGGAAGAGTTGCCCGATCTCACTGAGCAGAGTCTTCGCGCTTTCATGGCCTAAAAAACCAGTGCCCTTCTCCTCAGTTTGAGGCCAAGTTCAGTTGGCCCCGCAACACTTTTTGTACTTCTTGCCACTTCCGCAACTGCAAACATCATTGCGCCCAGGGCTTGCTTCTTTGATCACCTGCGTCACGCGGGGCCCAATGCTGCGCCATATTTCACGCAAATCATAAACAGCCCAGAGTGCTTCACCATAAACATTCAAGCGTGACTCGCTGACACTCAAAGGGCCGTCTTCGCTAAGGGCTGACAGTGTGGGCTCGTCGGTGTCATCTTCGGTGAGAGCCACAATGGCTTCTAGTGCTGTATCGTGCCACTGGGCCGCGTCTTTGTCCTTAGGCGCTGTCCATTCATCGGGCCAGTTTTCGACGACAAACATGAAACCCAAGGCCCACACTTGTGCAAAGGCGGGTATGTCTGCACTGTCAATTTCTGCACGTTCTTCGGCTGGCAAACTGGCAATCGCACCTCGGACATCCATCACTTCAGGAGCGTAGGCGCTGTCTTCGTCGAGAGCCTTGATTTCAGTGTCCAAGCACTTCTTGACTTCCTCGTAGCGTTGCTGCCACAGGCTTAAGAATTTAATTTTTTGGGCTTCATCAGAAAAGCCTGCGCCCGCCTCATCACCGAGCCCCAATAAGACGCTCAACCATTCTGCTTCTGGCATAGGCCGGCGACAGCAAATAAGCGCCACCATGAAGCCTTCACAAAATTCCCATTGGGGCGTCTCTTCGTAGCGCGTGCGCAAATCGTCCAAGATATCGTCGAGTGCGTCAAAGTCTTCAGGTTGCAGGCCGGTCATAGGAAATTTTGGTTGTCAAAAGAAAAGGGTGATCCAAGTGGGTGGCGCAACTCAATGTGCAGGAAGGACGGTGGGATTCAAAATCACACCCGATTGAAACAAGCGTTTCTTCATGCACAAAATAGCCGCATCTTTGCTGAGCAAAGGCACGGCATGCGCCACTGCCAAGTCTATGAATTTTTGATCATCAGGATCTTTGCAAGTGCAGGGCGCTTTGGCAGCAGGCTCTGCAATCGTGCAGTATTCATCAAAGCGATTCAAGATGTTTTGCGCTTGAACTTGGGACTTGGCCATGCGCTTGATCAGGTGCGGATAAGTGAGAACGCGTTCTAACTCTTCTCGCATGCTGATGGTGGCCAAATGACAAATTGCACCGCTTTCTAAGGATGCGCGCAAAGCTTGTGTTGCAGGGTCTGCAAACAACCAAAGATCGAGCACGATGTTGGTGTCAATCACCCAAGCTGGCGCAGTGTGTTGTGCAATGGCCTGTTCACCTGAGACTGTATCAGCTTGTGGGCCAGGTGTTTTGTCAACCTCAGAGCTTGTCACGCACAGAGCCCTTGATGAGATCGAAGCGGAACATTCGGCATTCAATGGGGCCGTTCCACATAGGGATGCGGCGAGATTCTTTAAGGCGCATTTTGGTGGGGAGTTTGAGGTCGGGCGTGAGCATCCAAGCGGTCCAGCCGGTGTAATTCTTTTTCCAATGTGAGGCCAGTTGTGAGAAGAACTCGCCGCCATCATCGCCCTCAGCAATTTCACGGGCACGACTTAAGTCAACGCTGTCGCGCGAACGGTTGAGATGGCCTGCATTGCGCGCTCTGTCGCTGCTTGAAACCCCCGCAACACCAGCTGCTGCAATTCGCTCGCCATAAGGCGGGTTAAGCAGCATGAAGCCAGGTGTTTCGCAAGGCGGCATGCGTTGAAGTGCATCCCCACCACGCGCTTGCACCACCTGACCAACGCCTGCACGCTCGGCGTTGCGCTGCGTGAAATCGACCATGCGAAAGGCCACATCACTGGCGTGAATTTCTGTGGTGGGTGCATGCTCTTGCGCTCGTGCATCTTCTTGTAAGGCTTGCCATACGTGGGCTTGAAAAGGCAGAAGTTTTTCAAAAGCAAAGCGCCGCATCAGTCCAGGCGCAATGCCACAGGCAATTTGTGCGGCTTCAATGGCAATGGTGCCACTGCCGCAACACGGATCGTAGAAAGGGGTGTGCGCATCCCATCCGCTGGCGGCCAACATGGCTGCAGCCAAGGTTTCTTTCAGGGGCGCATCGCCTTTGTCCTCGCGCCAGCCGCGCTTGAACAAAGGCTCGCCCGAGGTGTCCATGTAAAGCGTGCAACTGTCAGTGGTGAGGTGCACGTAAATGCGCACATCCGGCCATTGGGTATTCACATCAGGCCGCTCGCCGCGTTTGGCACGAAAGCGATCAGCAACCGCGTCTTTGATTTTGAGCGCAGCAAAGTTCAGGCTGGTCAGAGGGCTGTGTTGGGCTGTGATCTCTATCTTGAAAGTTTGTTTGGTGGTGAACCAAATTTCCCAAGCGACCGCGCTGGCCGCTTCGTACAAATCATTTTCGTTGCGGTAGAAAGTTTGCGACAGTTGAATGAGCACACGTTGCGTGAGTCGGCTGTGCAAATTCAGGCGCAGGGCGTCGCGCCACGATGCATTGGCCATGACGCCGCCGCGGCCCGTGAGCAAGTCGTTGCCAGTCAGCCCAGTGAGGCGGTGCACCTCGTCGGCCAGCAAGCCTTCAACGCCGGCGGCGCAAGGCATGAATAGTTGAAGCGAGTTCACAGAGTTTTACGCAAGTTGGCGGGCGCAATTTTGAGCGCCTCGCGGTATTTGGCAACGGTGCGGCGAGCGCAATCGATGCCTTGTTCTTTGAGCATTTCAGACAGTTGGTTGTCTGAAAGGGGTTTGTTGGGGTTTTCGGCGGCCACCAATTGCTTGATCAAGGCCCGCACGGCTGTACTAGACGCGGCACTGCCACTGTCGGTGCCCAGACCCGAACCAAAGAAAAACTTCAGCTCGAAGGTGCCCATGGGGGTGGTCATGTATTTGGCCGTGGTGACGCGACTGATGGTGGATTCGTGCAGACCCAGCTCATCGGCAATTTCGCGCAGCACCAAAGGCCGCATGGCCAGTTCGCCGTGAATGAAAAAATTGCGTTGACGTTCTACGATAGCGGTGGAAACACGCAAGATGGTGTCAAAGCGTTGTTGAATATTCTTGATGAACCAACGCGCTTCTTGCAGTCGTTGTTGCAAACCCAAGTGGCCTTCACCTTTGCCGCCGCGCAAAGCGTTGGCGTAAATGTCGTGAACGCGCAATTTGGGCATGACATCGGGATTGAGTTGCACTCTAAAGTGCGGCTCGCCACCTTTTCGGGTACCTATCACCAAGACATCGGGCACGATCACGTGCTGTTCGGCGTTGGCAAAAGGGCGGCCAGGTTTGGGTTCAAGCCGCGTGATGAACGTGAGTGCGTGTTTGACAAGGGCTTCATCTTCGCCGCACTGCACAGCCAAGCGTTTGTAGTCGCGTTTGGCCAATAACTCTAAGGGCAGTGCGCAAATTTTCAAGCCCACCGCAGCCGCTTCGTTGTCGGGCTCGTCTTTCACAATGGCTTTAAGTTGAATGCGCAAACATTCCCCCAAATCACGCGCACCGATGCCCACCGGTTCTAAGGATTGCAGCAAGCTCAAGGCCATCGTAAATCGGTGGACCAGCTCTTCGAGTTGTTCAATGTCGTCGGTGCCAGCCAAGCCTTGCGCCAAAGACTCGAGGCTGTCTTCCAAATAGCCGTCGTCATTCAAAGACTCAATGAGGAAGCGCAATGCGGCGCGGTCAATTTCGGACAGGCGCATCGACAAAGCTTGTCGGTGCAAATAGTCAGTGAGAGAGCCTAAGCCGCGTGCCAGTTCAATGGCGTCGGCACCATCGGAGTCGTTGTTGGTGTTGTTCTTGCGAGCACCTGCATCGGTACCCCATTCGCTGTCGTCGGGCGCAATCTCAACGCTGCCATCACCATCCCAGCTGTCTGCCACATCAGTGACGGCTTCGTCGCTGGTAACCGAGGCGGTGGACTCACCCGCTGCATCTCGCGAGTCAGAACCTGCATCGCTGGCGGCTTCAGAGACGCGGTCGCCTAAGCTGATGCGCGCATCGGCTTCTGGCAAACCAAAGTCTTCTTGTGGTGCGTCGTCGGTGCTGCGCTCTAAAAACGGATTCTCGTCGAGCATCTGCTCAACTTCTTGACTGAGCTCTAGGGTAGAGAGTTGAAGCAGCCGAATGGATTGTTGCAGCTGTGGCGTCAGCGCCAAGTGCTGGGACATCCGAAGGGAAAGGCTTTGCTTCATATCTTTTCAGCCATCACATTCGGAAGTGTTCACCAAGGTACACGCGGCGAACATCGGCATTGTTCACGATGTCTTGTGGTGTGCCTTGCGCCAGCACACGCCCCTCGCTGATGATGTAAGCGTGGTCGCAAATGCCCAAGGTTTCGCGCACATTGTGATCGGTGATGAGTACGCCAATGCCGCGCTCTTTGAGAAATGCAATGATGCGTTGAATTTCAATCACAGCAATGGGGTCGATGCCCGCAAAGGGCTCATCTAGCAAAATGAAGCGCGGTCCGGTGGCCAAGGCGCGCGCAATTTCAACCCGCCGCCGTTCGCCGCCAGACAAGGCCAAGGCCGGTGAGTCGTGCAAATGATCGACGCGCAAATCGTTCAATAGCGCATGAAGGCGTTCCTTGATCTCTGCTTCGTTCAGTGGCTGGCCTTGGTCGTTGAGTTGCAATTCCAAGACCGCACGGACGTTTTCTGCGACGGTGAGCTTTCTAAATATGGAAGCCTCTTGTGGCAAATAAGACAAGCCCATGCGCGAGCGACGGTGAATGGGCATGCGAGTAACGTCTTCACCATCGATCAAAATTTGCCCGCCATCGGTGCGCACCAAACCAACAATCATGTAAAAGGAGGTGGTTTTGCCGGCACCATTGGGGCCAAGCAGTCCAACGACCTCGCCTTTTTCGACTTTGACGGACACGTCAAATACCACTTGACGGCTGCCATAAGACTTTTGCAAATGCCTCGCTTCTAAACTGCTGACGAGACTTTGCGCAGTCATGGCTTGTCGCCCCCAGTGCGAGGGCTGCTTTTTAAAACAGGGTTGACCACAGGCGGCGGCGTCTCAGTGATTTTGGGGCGGGGTGTGATGGTGGCTTTGACGCGTTGACCACCAGAGTTGCTACCTGCTGCACTGGATTTGCCATCCACCGAGAAAACTTCGGTGGTGTTGTTGACCAAAATTTGTTGCCCTTGTATAAGGTCTGCCACCAAGGTGCCTCTCAACAAGCGCAACTCTGCACGTTGCGTCAGGGTGAGGGTATTGGCTTGGCTGTTGTAGACGACTGTTTCGGCTTCGCCTTCGGTGTATTCATCGACGCCTTCGCGTTTTTGGCGAAAGAAAACGCGTTCGCCTGGCTCGGCCCATAACTTGGCCAACTGGTTGCCTTGGCTGTCTTGTTTGACTTCCATTCTTGTTGCTTTCAGGACCAAGCTACCCTTGGTCATGAGCACTTTGCCTGTGAAAGTGGTGAGTTGTTGCTGCTCGTCGTGTTTGAGGCTATCTGCCTCGACGTTCATGGGTTTGTCTCGGTCTGCTTTTTCGGCATAGGCTGTCTGCACCGTGAAGACGGCAGCCAGAGTACAGAGCAAAGTAGTGAGCTTGATTTTCATAAGGGCGCGAATCTTGCTTGATTGTAGGTCGCCAGTGTGAAATCAAGCCTGTTTGGTGAAAAAATGCCAAAAAAAAGCCCGCCAAAGCGGGCAGATGTACAACACCCGGCCTGAATCAGGCGCGACCTTGTCGCACTTGAGCCAACAAAGAATCTGTCACTTGCAAAGCGCGATCCATGCTGCCTGCCGAAGTGCCGTCGATGTAGTACTTGCCCGCTACGCCAAGAGAAGGTACACCTTCAATCTTGAAATCATTTTGCAATTGCACAGCACGCTTGAGTTTGCTGGCCACACCAAACGACTTTGCGGTGTCGGCAAATTTGGTTTTATCAACGCCTTGCTTTTCGATCCAAGTCAAAATGCTGGAATCGGTGTTCAGGGGTAAGCGCTCGCCATGGATGGCTTGGAACACCTTGCTGTGTAATTTCTCTAACAAGCCCATGGCTTCAAGAGCGAAATACAAGCGTTGTTGAGGCGCGAAGTCGTCTCTGAATGCAACGGGCATTCGGCGCACCACCACATCCTTGGGCACATTTTTGACCCATTGGGCAAAAGCGGGTTCGAAAGCGTTGCAGTGACCGCAGCTGTACCAAAAGAATTCGATCACTTCAATTTTGCCCGTTTCTGTTTCGGTGGGCACAGCGCGGCCGAGTTTGATGTAGTCTTTGCCAGCCACAAATTTGGCAGGGCCTTGTGCCAAAGAGGGGCCACTGAAGCCTATTGCGCCAACAGCTGCTGCCGTGCCCAATGTGGCTAAAGAAAATTCTCGACGTTTCATGAATGACTCCTGATCAAATGAGGTGTTCGTGAATGCTCAGACAACATGGCATGTGTGCAATTCACTGGTTTGAAATTGATTGAAAGGGCTTAGCGTTGGACGCGCACCAAGGCTGCATCCATGCCACTGGCATCTAAGCGCGATTTGATTTTTTCAGCTTGTTCTTTGTCATCAAACGGGCCACTGCGCACTCGGAAAATAGCGCGACCTGCTTGTTCACGCTCACTCACCTTGGACTCGATACCCATCATCGACAACTTGGCCTTTTGGGCGTCAGCATCCGCAGCAGATTTGAAAGCGCCGGCTTGGACAAAGTAGGTAAATGGATCGTTAGAGGCAAGGGCTTTGGCCGCTGGCTGAGGAGTGGCTGCAGGCGGTGGTGTGCTGGCTGGGGTCGGTGCGGAGGGCGGAGCTGCTGGCTGTGATGGAGGCGATGAAGTGCTTGTTGATTTCTTCACCAAATCGGCTTGCGGGTCGGCTGTGACCGCAGGCGCAGGTGCACTGTTATTGGCATTGGTATTGGAATTGGCACTGGATGTGTTTGGGCCAGCGTTGCCCGTGCTTGAGCCGGCTGCAGCTGGATCTGGGGGCACTTCAGGCGCAGCAGGTTTGCTTTGCAATGCGCCATTGGGATTCCAGTCTTTGTTCTTTTGGGCCTCAACCGCGTCTTGGTCTGCTGAACGCGTTTGATTTTTGTTGCTAAACGGCATAGGCACTTTGGTCACATACATGGCCACGCCGAGTGCCACCGTGAGGCCAATGACCAAGCCCAGAACAAAGCCGAGCAAGGTACCACCGCGCTGGCGTTGGAGATTGGAGTGGGACATGTTGTGAAGTACTCTCAAAGTCATTCTGAAAAAAAGTGGCGTCCGATTTACATTTGCTCAGGTGCAGAGACACCCAAGATTTTCAAGCCATTTTGCAAGACTTGGGCGCAAGCTGCAACCAGCGCCAAGCGAGCCAATTTGAGCGGCTCTTCTTCTACCAAAATGCGTTCGGCGTCGTAGTAACTGTGGTAGCTGGCCGCCAAGTCGCGCAAGTAAAACGTGACGTCGTGCGGCGCAAAATCTTGTGCGGCAGCTGTGAGCATTTCGGGGTATTTGGCCAACAGCAGCATAAGGGCTTGGGCTTTCGGGTTTTCTAAGTTGGACAAATCGACTTTGGCCAAGCTGGCCACATCGCCGCCCCAAGTTCGCAAAATAGAGTGAATACGTGCGTGGGCATATTGCACGTAGTACACCGGGTTGTCGTTGTTTTTGGCCAAAGCCAAATCAATGTCGAACACATATTCTGTGTCTGGTTTGCGGCTCAGCAAAAAGAAGCGCACCGCATCTTTGCTGGTCCACTCAATGAGATCGCGCAGCGTGACATAACTGCCAGCGCGTTTGGAGATTTTCACTTCTACGCCGCCACGCATGACGCGCACCATGGTGTGCAACACGTAGTCGGGGTAGCCCTCTGGAATGCCTGCGCCAGCGGCTTGCAAGCCAGCCCGCACGCGTGCAATGGTGCCATGGTGATCTGTGCCTTGAATGTTCACGACTTTGGTAAAGCCGCGTTCCCACTTGACAATGTGGTAAGCCACATCGGGCACAAAGTAGGTGTAGGTGCCATCGCCTTTGCGCATCACGCGGTCTTTGTCATCGCCGTAGTCGGTTGATTTGAGCCACAACGCACCGTCTTGTTCGTAAGTCTTGCCAGCTTCTTGAAGTTTTTTAACAGCAGCGTCCACGCGGCCGCTGGTGTAGAGGCTTGACTCAAGGTAGTAGTTGTCAAACTTGACGTCGAAGGCTTTCAAGTCGAGGTCTTGCTCGTGGCGCAAATAGGCCACAGC
>CAJCDH010000059.1 GCA_903961095.1 uncultured Burkholderiales bacterium
GCAATCTTTCTACCCTCCTCGAACCCGTCATCATGGTGGTGCTAGGCACGCTCATTGGCGGCATTTTGTTGGCGCTGTATTTACCCATTTTTAACCTAGGACAAGTCTTTTGATCATTCCAACGGCATGGCCCCAGCTTTGGCTTCCACCTGGCGTCATGGGCTGGGTCTTGCCTCATTTTGCAGTGGTCAGTGTGGAGCAAGTCATTTTGTTGATTGCCATTGGCCTGGTCACAGGCAGCTTTCTCAATGTGCTCATCTACCGCTTACCCCTGATGATCTTGCGGGATGAAGAACAAGCACATGTCGACTTCAATTTAAAAACGCCTAGTTCTCACTGCCCACATTGCCAACACAGCCTTAAGTGGTATGAACTCATTCCGGTGTTGTCATATTGCTTGAGCCTAGGTCGATGCCGGCATTGTCAAGCGGCAATTTCTTTTCGATACCCTTTGGTGGAAATTCTCACAGCTGGACTGTTTTGGCTTTGCCTTCTCAAGTTTGGCTTCGGTATGCCCGCGCTGCTTGGAGGGGTCTTCTGCGCCACGCTTTTGGCACTTGCATGGATCGATGCCGAAACCTTCCTCCTACCCGATACGCTCACCCAAGCTCTCCTTTGGTTGGGCCTCATTGGCAGTGCCATGTCACTCACCCCCACCTCTCTCGTGCACTCACTCTCTGGTGCGGTCCTAGGCTATGGGCTCCTTTGGCTGGTTGGCTGGGGCTTTGAGCAGCTTGCAGGCAAAGAAGGCTTGGGCCAAGGCGATCTCAAACTATTGGCCGGGATTGGCGCGTGGGTGGGCGTTTGGAGCCTTTTGCCCCTGCTCTTATTGGCCTCCACATCAGGCTTGATTTTTGGGGTCATCCAAAAAATGAGGGGCCAACTGGGTCACAATGGACACTTCGCGTTTGGACCTTTTTTAGCCTTTTCTGGATTCGCATGTTTCTTTTTAGGCATTTCTATGGGAGCTTGACCCGTTGAGCCGCAAGCCATTTCGACTTGGCCTGACGGGCGGCATTGGCAGCGGCAAAAGCACGGTGGCCAGCATCTTGGCCCGCGCGGGAGCTGCGGTCATGGATGCAGATGCTATTTCCAGATCCCTAACCCTGCCTGGAGGCAGAGCTATTCCGGCCATCTTGGCTCAATTTGGTGAAAAATTAATTGCCCCCGATGGCGCCATGGACCGAGATGCCATGCGCGCGCTGGTCTTTTCAAACCCTCAAAGCAAACGTCTCTTAGAGGCCATCATTCATCCTTTGGTTGGGCAGGTGCTTCAAGAACAAAGCAGTGCAGCCATTTCAGCAGGGCATGCATGCTTGGTCTATGACATACCCCTTTTGGTAGAGTCTGGGGAAAGATGGCGCAGCCAAGTCGACTGGATCTGTGTGGTCGACTGTGAGGTAGAGACTCAAATTCAGCGCGTCATGGCCCGCAACGTACTTGGCCGTCACGATGTTGAGCAAATCATTTCACAACAGGCCAGTCGGCAACAGCGTCTCGCCATTGCCGACACGGTCATTTTCAATGATGGCATCGATTTAGCCCATTTGGAGCACTTGGTGCATGAAATGATGGCCCGCTTCGGGCTATGATCTTGTCACTGAAAGACGCAGCGTGATACTTTACGAATACCCCCTCAACGAACGCACTCGGACCTATTTGCGTCTGCAACATCTGTTTGCCCGATTCAACCAGTTGAGTCAGCGTTCAGAAGCGCTTGATCACCATTACGCACTCTCCACCATTTTTGAAATCATGGAGGTCGCCTCGCGATCAGAGCTAAAGTCAGAAATTCTCAAAGACATTGAGCGACACAAACAGCAACTCAATGCTTATCGCGGCAACCCCTCTATTTCAGAGCAGGCGCTTAATCTCATCATTGAGCAACTCGACCAACGCTTTGAATCTCTCAACAACATGGTAGGCAAAATGGGCAGCGTTTTGGGTGAAAGTGAATTCCTCAACAGCATTCGCAGCCGCTCTGCCATTCCAGGTGGCACGTGCGAATTTGACTTGCCCGCCTACCATGCCTGGCAGCATCATGAGCCCGCGTCAAGGCAGGCCAATTTGTACGACTGGTCACAACACTTTGTGCCCTTGGCAAAAGCCATTCAACTCATTCTCAAAATGATGCGCGAATCTGGCAGTACCCAAAAGGTCATGGCCACAGGTGGACAGCTTCAACAAAATTTACCCCAAGGTCGAAATTTTCAGTTGCTGCGCTTGCGCATTGACGACAGCTTGAATCTCACGCCCGAAATCAGTTGCAACCGTTTGCTGGTCGTCATTCGTCTCATGCAACAACAAACCGATGGCAAATTGATTGCCAACAAAGAAGACACGCCTTTTGAAATGACCCTCTGCTCTTAAATCGCAGACCCCATTGAACCTGTTGAGAGACCGATGAGTGAGCCGTCTGCAAAGCCCAAACAAGTGAAATGCCCCACCTGCGGAGGCCCCAGTTTGTTTAGTTCACACAATGCATACCGACCATTTTGCAGCGCACGATGCAAAGGCATTGATCTTGGTGCATGGGCCAATGAAAGCTTCAGAGTGCCAGAAGACACGCCGCCTGATCAAGACAATTTTGGCGATCCCAAGCTTCAGTGAAGCTGGCTTAATTAGAAGCTTGATGTGTGGCGCCTACAAAGCCACTCTCTTGCGCCAACCAAGACAAAACAGGCACGGTGCCAGGCAATACAGGCACCACGTCTAGCGGCAAGCTTTGCCAAGCAAACTGTTGTCCTTCACGCATTTCTAAGTTGCCATGCCAACTGTGAACTTTGCAAAAGTTAAGTCTGACCAAGGCGTGTGGGTAGTCCACCAACTGTTGACGCCAAATTTGCACGTCACCAATTTTCAAACCCAGTTCTTCCTCAAGTTCCCGTGTGAGAGCTTGCGCAACTGTTTCGTTGGCCTCTAGCTTGCCCCCCGGAAACTCCCAATACCCTTCGTAGACTTTGCCAGCTGGCCTTGATGTAAGCAAAAATTGATGCCGCTCATTGATCAAAATACCCACTGCGACATCAACGGTCTTTCGATCGTGACCGCCTTCACGCTCACGATGTGCATCAGCCACCAGCGTTGATTGCTTGGCCGGCGAAGCCGAAGTCATAAAGTTCGCTGAGTAGAAGCGCCCTGGCCCATGCGCCCCACATAATCACGTGCAAACTGGTAAGCCACACGGCCACTTCTTGAGCCACGCTCTAGTGCCCAGACCAGTGCTTCGGGCCCAGATGATTGAATGACAGATTCAGTGGCACCCAAAGAACGCAACCACTGCGCCACGATGATGAGGTATTCGTCTTGAGAGAATGGATAAAAACTGATCCACAAACCAAAGCGCTCTGACAAAGAAATTTTTTCTTCAATCACTTCACCAGGATGCACCTCACCGTCTTCGGTATGCGTATAGGTGAGGTTGTCCTTCATGTGCTCTGGCAACAAATGACGACGATTGCTGGTGGCGTAGATGAGCACATTGGGGGTAGATGCAGCCACCGAGCCATCGAGAATAGATTTCAAAGCCTTGTAGCCACCTTCACCATCTTCAAAGCTCAAGTCATCGCAAAAGATAATGAACTTTTCTGGCTGGCTCGAGACCACATCCACAATGTCGGGTAAATCAGTCAGATCTTCTTTGTCGACCTCAATGAGGCGCAAACCTTGTGATGCATAAGCATTCAAACAAGCTTTGATGAGGGAAGATTTTCCCGTGCCCCGTGAACCGGTCAGAAGCACATTGTTGGCAGGCAAGCCCTTCACAAACTGCAAGGTATTTTGTTGCAGCTTTTCTTTCTGTCCGTCAATTTCTTGCAAGTCGTCCAAATTCATGTCTGACACATGGCGTACAGGCTCTAAGACACCGTGGCCAGAGGCACGCTTGCGATAACGCCAGGCAATGGCTTCACTCCAAACAGGCTCACTTAATGGCTGTGGCAAGACGCGTTCAATGCGCTCCATCATGAGCACAGCGCGTTCTAAAAGTTTTTCAATTGCGGCACTCATGAGCGATAGTCTGCATTGATAGAAACGTAGTCGTGACTTAAGTCACATGTCCACACGGTGTCGACTGCCTCACCTCGTCCCAACAAAACTTTGATGGTGATTTCACTTTGCTTCATGACGCGTTGGCCATCCGCCTCTTGGTAGTTGGGATTGCGACCACCGTTTTGCACCACACACACATCGTCGAGGTAAAGGCCAATCAAGTCTTGATCTAGATCGTGAATGCCGGCATAACCTACAGCAGCCAAGATGCGTCCTAAATTGGGATCGCTGGCAAAAAAAGCAGTTTTGACCAAAGGCGAATGTGCAATGGCATAGGCTGCCAAACGACATTCCTCAGAAGTTTTGCCGCCCTCTACCCGAATGGTGATGAACTTGGTAGCACCTTCACCATCGCGCACAATGGCGTGTGCCAATTTTTGCGCTACCGACATCATGGCAACGCGCAAGGCCTTGCCATCGACGGTATCCCAAGAAGTGACAGGGGCATGTGTTGCTTTTCGCGTCGCCATCACGATGAACGAATCGTTGGTAGAAGTGTCGCCATCGATGGTGATGCGATTGAAAGAGGCATTGGCCAAGTCAGTCGCCAAAGCAGGCAATAAGGCAGGGTCGAGATTGGCATCGGTGGCCAAGAAGCCCAGCATGGTGGCCATGTTTGGGCGAATCATGCCAGCGCCTTTGCTGATGCCAGTGATGGTGACCGTTTGACCCGACAACATCACTTGCTCACTGTAAGCCTTGGGAACGGTGTCGGTCGTCATGATGCCTTCTGCAGCCTTGGCCCAGTGCTGGGCTTGCGCATCGGCGATGGCAGATGGCATGCCAGCCACAATGCGCTCGACAGGCAAGTTCTCCATGATCACGCCCGTAGAAAAAGGCAAGACTTGTTGAGGATTGACTTTGAGCAAATCGGCCAATGCATTGGCCGTAGCGTTCGCATCCGCCAAGCCTTTGGCACCAGTGCCTGCATTCGCGTTGCCTGTGTTAATGAGCAAGGCACGTATCTGAGTGTCTGCCTTAGAAGGATTGACTTGTTGCAAGTGTTGGCGACAGACTTGAACAGGCGCAGCGCAATAACGGTTTTGAGTAAAGACACCCGATACAGCGCTGCCTTCATCGAGCAAAATGACAGTGAGGTCTTTGCGCCCGACTTTTCGAACGCCCGCTTGCGCAATGCCCAAGCGAACGCCAGGAACAGCCAAGACATCTGCGGGATTAGGTGCTTGAAGATTGACTGTCATGGAAACCCCTATGAAAACCTGTTAGGCCAATTTGCCGTGGCAGAATTTGTATTTTTTTCCACTGCCGCAAGGGCAGGGCTCGTTGCGGCCCACTGGCGCCAATAAAGTACTTTTGAATTCTGCTTGCGTTTGCGGCTCGCCTTTTTCGTCGGGCGCTGTGTAGGTCACGTTGCTGATGTTTTCAGCACGCTCCTCCAAGACTTGAGCAGCCTCTTCAATTTGAGCAGTGGACTCAATCTTCACATTCATCAACAGACGCGTGACTTCGTTCTTCACAGAATCAAGCAATTGACCAAAAAGCTCAAAGGCTTCACGCTTGTATTCCTGCTTCGGTTGTTTTTGCGCATAGCCTCGCAAGTGAATGCCTTGGCGCAAATAATCCAAAGAACTGATGTGTTCACGCCAGTGGGTATCGATGCTTTGCAACAACACCACTCGCTCAAATGGCACAAAGTTTTCAACTCCCACTGCATCCAACTTCACTTTGAAAGCATTGTTGGCAGCTTGCAAAACCATTTCTAGAATTTCTTCGTCTGTGATGGCAGTGGCGGCTGCCACTTTTTCGCGCAGCGGCAATTCAATTTGCCACTCGTCTTTGAGAATTCGCTCCAAGCCTACCAAGTCCCACTGCTCTTCAACAGTTTCTTCAGGCACATGCTGTCGCACTAAATCCTTAAAGCTGCCCTCTCGCAATGCCGTAATTTGGGCGTCCAATTCTGAGGCATCCAAAATGTCATTGCGCTGTTGGTAAATGACCTTGCGCTGGTCATTTGACACGTCATCATATTCAAGCAATTGTTTGCGGGTGTCAAAGTTGCGCGCCTCTACTTTGCGCTGAGCACTTTCAATGCTGCGTGTGACCATGCCGGCTTCAATGGCTTCGCCTTCGGGCATTTTGAGGCGGTCCATGATGGCGCGCACACGATCACCCGCAAAAATGCGCATGAGAGGATCGTCCAAGCTCAAATAGAAACGTGAGGAACCAGGGTCGCCTTGACGGCCAGATCGACCGCGCAATTGATTGTCAATGCGGCGTGACTCATGGCGCTCGGTGGCAATGATGCGCAAGCCACCCAATGACTTAACTTGCTCATGCACAGTGAGCCACTCGGTGCGCATGGCCGCAACTTTAGATTGACGATCTTCTGGGCTTAAATTTTCATCAAACTCTATGGCCTGAATGTCTTTTTCAATGTTGCCACCCAACACAATGTCAGTGCCGCGACCAGCCATGTTGGTGGCAATGGTGATCATGCCAGGACGGCCTGCTTGTGCAATGATGTCGGCCTCTCGGGCGTGTTGCTTGGCATTCAAAACTTGGTGCGGCAAGTTGACTTTGGTGAGCAACTCAGAAATGAGCTCTGAGTTTTCAATGGAGGTGGTACCCACCAAAACAGGTTGGCCACGCTCGAAACATTCCCGAATGTCTGCAATGGCAGCGTTGTATTTTTCTGGCGCAGATTTGTAAACGCGATCGAGTTGGTCTTCGCGACGACTGATGCGATTTGGCGGAATCACCACTGTTTCCAAACCGTAAATTTCTTGGAACTCGTAGGCTTCGGTATCGGCTGTTCCAGTCATGCCGCCTAACTTTCCGTACAAACGGAAATAGTTTTGGAAGGTGATGGAGGCCATGGTTTGGTTTTCTGCCTGAATTGCCACGCCCTCTTTGGCTTCTACTGCTTGGTGCAAGCCATCGCTCCAGCGGCGACCCGTCATGAGACGTCCTGTGAATTCGTCGACGATGACAATCTCACCCTCTTGCACCACATAGTGCTGATCACGGTGATAGATGTGGTTGGCACGCAATGCCGCCGTGAGGTGGTGCATGAGCGCAATGTTGGCGGGGTCGTAAAGGCTTGCACCTTCAGGAATGAGGCCTGCGCTGGCCAAAATGCTTTCGGCTTTTTCGTGACCCTGCTCGGTCAAGAACACTTGGTGTGATTTTTCGTCCACTGTGAAATCGCCAGGCTTGGTGATGCCCTCACCAGTGCGAGGATCTGCTTCGCCTTCTTGGCGAGTCAGCATGGGCACCACTTGATTCATGGCTTGGTATTGCGCTGTGTGATCGTCGGCTTGGCCGCTGATGATGAGAGGTGTTCGCGCCTCGTCAATCAAAATGGAATCGACCTCGTCGACAATGGCGTAGTAGAGGCCACGCTGTACGCGGTCTTTGGCTTCATAAACCATGTTGTCGCGCAAATAGTCGAAACCAAATTCGTTGTTGGTACCGTATGTGATGTCTGAGTTGTAGGCGGCCTGCTTTTCTTCACGCGAAAGCTGGGACAAGTTAATACCCACACTCATGCCCACAAAGTTGTAAAGCTTGCCCATCCACTTTGCATCGCGACTAGCCAAGTAGTCGTTGACAGTGACCACATGCACGCCTTTGTTGGCCAATGCATTTAAATACACAGCCAATGTGGCCGTTAAAGTTTTACCTTCACCGGTACCCATTTCAGAAATTTTGCCTTTGTGAAGCGAAACACCACCCAACATTTGCACGTCAAAGTGACGCATCTTCATGACGCGCTTCGAACCCTCACGAACAACTGCAAAAGCTTCAGGCAAAATTTTGTCTAAAGTTTCACCTTGCGCCACCCGAGCTCGAAACTCATCTGTTTTGGCACGCAATTGTTCATCGCTCAACGCTTCGTATTGAGCTTCTAAGCCATTGATAATTGCCACAGTTTTGCGGTACTGTTTAATCGTGCGGTCGTTGCGACTGCCGAAAATTTTGGTCAGAAAATTGATCGCCATGGTGACACGGGTCTGTCTTTGCCAACAAGTCAAAGAGTCGCCCGAAAATCCTGTCTTAAAGTGGATTCAAAAGTACATGCGCTTAGAGCGCAAGTGAACGCGACATTTTAACTGCTGAGGACAGGCAGATGATCGATATTTACCTCAGATTAACGGGGCTCTCGCATAATGGCGGTATGGCAAAAATCAATCAGGCAGTCACCCTCATGGAAGCAGCACAGGAATCGCCCAGTTTGGCGCACCTGACGGAGCTCACCCGAGAGTCCAGCCTTCGGCTCAAAATACTTGAAAGCCTCATTCCTGGGCCCTTGCGAAATGCCATCCAAGCCGGGCCTATAGAAGGCACAGAATGGTGTCTCTTGGTCAATTCCAATGCCGCAGCCGCCAAACTGAGACAGATGTTGCCAGCCCTCCAAGCTCACTTGCATGGCCACGGCCATTCTGTCGAGAAGATTCGCATCAAAATACTTCAAGGTATCCGGTAAACGACTTTTGCCTCATTTTTTGTAAAGTACAGGCGAAAAAAAACCAACTCAAAAGCTGGTTTGAATTAATCTAGATTTAAACGGAGTGGTTTAAAAAATGGTGCCGCTTGTCGGATTCGAACTGACGACCTACCGCTTACAAGGCGGTTGCTCTACCAACTGAGCTAAAGCGGCACGGGCTGAATTGTAAGTCAATAAACTGTTGTTTTTAGACAGCCGCAGGGTTTTTGACTGCGCTTATTTAATTCTGGTGAGTGTGGGCCGCGCTGGCGTTGGCGGCACAGGTTTGTCTGCATCTGTAACAGGTGCAGAAGCATCTGGCAGTTTGTGCAACTTGTCCATCCCAAGCACAGTGGTGCCCAAGGGCGAGTCAGTGACAGGGAAAGACATGCCCTGTCCATTTTCACGAGCATAGATGGCCATCACGCGATGGATAGGGACCATGATGTCACGCGGCTTTCCGCCAAAGCGGGCTTTGAATTCAATGAACTCATTGCCCAATTGGAGCGAGCTGGTGGCATCAAAACTGATGTTCAAAACAATTTCACCACCTTGCACAAACTCACGTGGCACTTGCACTGAGCCATCAACTTTCACAGCCACGTAGGGCGTGAAGGAGTGGTCAGTGCACCACTCGTACATGGCCCGAATGAGGTAAGGACGTGTGGAAGGAGATTCCAGGGCGTTCATGACCATGATGATCTTGGTATGCGCATGTGCTTGGCTTTGCAATTGCTTTCGAAATGACTTTCGAAATTACTTTCGCATGACTTTCTCTGAAGGCGTGAGAGCCTCAATGTAGGCTGGGCGAGAAAAGATACGCTCGGCATACTTGAGCAAAGGCGCTGCGTTTTTGCTGAGGTCAATGCCATAGAAGTCGAGGCGCCAGAGTAAAGGTGCAATGGCCACATCGAGCATCGAGAAATTGTCGCCCAACATGAACTTGTTTTTCAAGAAAACAGGTGCCAATTGGGTCAAACGATCACGAATGTGTGAACGGGCTTTTTCCAAAGCCTTGTCGTTGCCCTTGAGTGTGCGGTTTTCCAATGTCGCCACATGTGTGAACAATTCTTTTTCGAAATTGAGCAAGAACAAGCGCACGCGAGCACGGTCGACAGGGTCGCCAGGCATGAGTTGGGGGTGAGGGAAGCGCTCATCAATGTATTCATTGATGATGTTGGATTCGTACAAAATCAAATCACGTTCCACCAAGATTGGCACTTGGCCATAGGGATTCATGACATTGATGTCTTCTGGTTTGTTGTACAGATCGACATCGCGAATTTCAAAATCCATGCCTTTTTCAAACAGCACAAAGCGGCAACGGTGAGAAAAAGGGCAGGTTGTTCCTGAGTAAAGCACCATCATGGTGAAGGCTCCTAAAAATCAAAAAAGAGTGGGAAGCCACCGGGATGGCTGGCCTGCCCACTCCATCAATTCGGGCCGAAGCCCGAATCACGAGTAATTACTTGATGTCTTTCCAGTAAGCAGCGTTCAAGCGCCAAGCAATGAAAGTAAAGATGGACAAGAAAATTAAGACCCACACGCCAATTTGAACACGGGTATTTCTGACAGGCTCAGCCATCCATTGCAAGTAGTTGACCAAATCGCCAACGGCTTGATCGTATTGCAAGGGTGTCAAAGTTCCTGGCTTTACAACTTTCCAACCTGTGAAAATTTGCGTCGCTTGACCATGCTCTAGACGCTCTTCATAAACTGGCGAGCGCTCACCTTGCAACTCCCAAAATGGGTTGGGCATACCCACATTTGGAAAGGCCAAGTTGTTCCAACCGGTTGGCTTGGTTTCGTCGCGGTAATAAGTGCGAAGGTACGTGTACAGATAGTCTGCACCTGTACCGCCGTGACCAGAGCGTGAGCGTGCCACCAAAGTGAGATCGGGGGGCACAGCGCCAAACCAGTCTTTGGCCTGCTTAGGATCAATGTTGGACTTCATCGTGTCGCCCACTTTGTCGGTGGCAAACATGAGGTTGTCTTTGATCTGCTGGTTGGTGAGGCCGATATCTTGCAAGCGGTTGTAACGCATGAAAGCTGCAGAGTGACAGTTCAAGCAGTAGTTGACAAACAACTTAGCACCGTTTTGCAAAGAGCCTAAGTCGTTGGTTTTAACCGGCGCTTTGTCCCAAGCAATGGTGTTGCCACCCGCAGCGTGCGCACCCGTGAGGGATGCAAGTGCAAGACACAAACCCAGGGCAAATTTTTGAATTGATTTCATTTCCAAATACTCCTGGGCTTAGTGCGCAACAAAAACTACGCGGTCAGGTACAGGCTTAGGTGTACCCAACTTGCTCCACCAAGGCATGAGCAAGAAGAAGCCGAAGTAGAACATGGTGCCCACTTGTGACACACGCTCACCGATGGGTGAAGGCGGTTGCACACCCAAGTAGCCCAAGATCAAGAAGTCAATGACGAACACAGCATAAACATACTTGTGCCAATCTGGACGGTAACGAATTGATTTGACGGGACTGTGGTCAAGCCAAGGCAAGAAGAACATGATGATGACCGCGCCACCCATGACCACAACGCCCCAGAACTTGGCATCAATACCATACATGAGTGCGGAAATGACCAACGCTGCGCCAACTACACCGGCTTTGAGCACGCTGGGCATTGGGTTGTTTTTGACTGCCAAAAATGCACCCAGTAAGACGCAAACGATGAGGACATACATCATCTCGCCGGTGATGGCGCGTAGCATGGAGTAATAAGGTGTGAAGTACCAAACAGGTGCAATGTGCAAAGGCGTCTTGAGGGGGTCGGCTGGGATGAAGTTGTTGTACTCCAAAAAGTAGCCGCCAAACTCAGGCGCAAAAAACACAATGGCCGTGAACACCATCAGGAAGATGCTGACTGAGAAGATGTCGTGCACAGTGTAGTAAGGGTGGAAGGGTATGCCATCCAAGGGGTGGCCCTGCGCATCTTTGGGAGCACCAGGCGCCTTGATTTCAACGCCATCTGGGTTGTTCGAGCCCACTTCGTGCAAAGCAATGATGTGCGCCACCACCAAGCCCAACAGAACCAACGGAACTGCAATGACGTGGAAGCTGAAGAAGCGGTTGAGGGTGGCATCGCCAACCACAAAATCGCCGCGAATGAGCAAAGCCAAATCGGGGCCAATAAAGGGGATGGCAGAGAACAAGTTGACGATCACCTGAGCGCCCCAGTAGGACATTTGGCCCCAAGGCAACAAGTAACCCATGAACGCTTCGGCCATGAGGCACAAGAAAATGGCGCAGCCAAAAATCCAGACCAATTCACGTGGCTTGCGGTAGCTGCCATACATGAGGCCGCGGAACATATGCAAGTAAACCACGACGAAAAAGGCTGAAGCGCCCGTGGAGTGCATGTAGCGAATGAGCCAACCCCAAGGAACATCGCGCATGATGTATTCGACAGATGCAAAAGCGAGGTTGGCATCTGGTTTGTAATGCATCACCAAGAAAATGCCGGTAACGATTTGAATGACAAGCACCAGCAATGACAATGCGCCAAACACATACCAAATGTTCAAGTTTTTGGATGCGTAGTACTCGCTCATGTGCGCTTTGAACAGCGAAGTCGCTGGAAAGCGATTGTCGACCCAGTTCATGAGCTTTTCGCCTGCAGGGGCGTTGGGAGAGATTTCCTTGAATTCAGCCATGGTGGTTTACCTCAAGCCTTCTTGTCTTCGCCGATCAGCAGCTTGCTGTCGGACAGGTACATGTGAGGCGGTACTTCCAAGTTGTCGGGTGCGGGCTTGTTTTTGAACACGCGACCGGCAAAGTCAAAGGTAGAGCCGTGGCAAGCGCACAAGAAACCGCCTTGCCAATCGTCTGGCAAAGAAGGCTGCGCGCCTGTCTGGAATTTGTCGCCAGGCGAGCAACCCAAGTGAGTGCAGATGCCAACAGCCACCATGAACTCTGGTTTGATAGAGCGGTGGGTGTTTTTGGCGTATTCGGGCGTGGGATAGGCTTGGCGCGCAGAAGTTGGGTCGGCCAACTGACCATCCAACTTTTTGAGGGCTTCAACCTGCTCGGGGGTGCGGCGCATGATCCAAACGGGTTTGCCGCGCCACTCAACGGTGAGTTTCTCACCTGGTTTGACGTCGGAAATATCTACTTCTACAGCAGCACCAGCGGCTTTTGCGCGCTCGGAAGGCTGGAAAGTGCTGACAAAAGGTGTGGCGACGAAGCCTGCGCCTACGGCGCCAGCACAAGTAGAGGCTATCAGCCACGTCCTTTTGCTGCTGTCGACTGGGGTATCACTCATGAGAATCCTCTAGCGAATCGGTATCAGGGTTTAGCCTTGGATTGTAGCCGACTGCGGGGAGCCATTTCTAGCCCCTGCTCCGACTCAGGGAATCAATTGGCGCGCCATGCGAATGGCCGCCACCATGCTGGATGGGTCAGCTAGGCCCTGACCTGCAATGTCAAACGCTGTCCCGTGATCGGGGCTGGTTCGCACCAAGGGCAAACCGAGTGTCACATTGACCCCCTGCTCTAGCCCCATGTATTTGACGGGGATGAGGCCTTGATCGTGGTACATGGCCAGAACCACATCAAATTCTGAAACGCCAGCCAGCTTTTGACGTGCACGCATGAAAACAGTATCAGGCGCACAAGGCCCCATGGCCAAAATGCCCTCAGTTCTGGCTTGGGCCATCGCAGGTTCAATGATGTCTATTTCTTCCCGGCCAAACATGCCGCCCTCACCTGCGTGTGGGTTGAGTCCTGCCACACCGATTTTGGGCGCATGGCCCAGCAACAAACTAAGTGATTGATGGGTGATGCGCAGGCTTTCAAGCACGTTGTCATAGGTGACAGCTTCAAGAGCTTGGCGCAAGGAAACGTGAATGCTCACTAACACTGTTCGCAACTCATCGTTGGCCAACATCATTCTCACAGGCATGTCCTTCAAAGAAACACCAGCATGGGAAGCCGCTTCAAACTGCAAAAGCTCTGTATGACCCGGAAACTGATTGAAGGGTGCGCCTGACGCGCAGAGGGCTTCTTTGTGAAGAGGCGCCGTCACCATGGCAGCAATTTCTTGTCGAAGTGCAGCTTGGGCGGCCCAAACCACGCACTGACCTGCAAATCGACCTGCCTCTGCTTGAACTGAGCCATAAGTAAGGCCAGTCAGGCCTGAATTGAAGTTGGCAACTTGTAAAACAGGCATCACGCCCAGGGGCTGCTTCAATGCTTGCGCCGGATTTTCAATGACTTGCAATCGAAGTCTTTGAGACTGTGGGTCTACCAAATTGACGGCGCGTTGCATCACTTGGACATCACCAGCCACAAAACAAGCTTGCGTCACGGGCCTGTCTTGAGGCGACAAGGCATCGTTCAGGAATGCTTTCGCTATGATTTCCGGGCCGATACCGCAAGGATCGCCTGGCGTGATAGCAATGATGGGCAGTGTCGACATAAATAATTTGGCTTGAGATCTTCGAAGAAAAAGGGTGTTGCTGAAAGGTTCTTGAAAAGTGATCCGTTTGGCTCAATTTGTAGCTTGTTCTATTGTCAACGAAGTCTGAACGAATGCGCGCCATTCAAGTTCGGGCCACAATGCACACCATGAAAAGAATTTGGCTTCTATTTTCCCAGTCCGTGACCGTCCTGTTGGCAGCGTGGTTTGTAATCACAAGCCTGCAGCCAACATGGCTGAAGGGTAGCACTGGCAGCAACTCAAAAACAATTGCTCTGACCCAAGCCAGCCTTGAAGGTCTTGCTAATCAGATGCCTGGGGGCAGTTTTAGACTTGCCGCACAAAAAGCCGCACCGGCAGTGGTGAGCATTAATGTGCAGCAAAAAGCCAGAAGCAAAGCACGCCGCGCAGATCCTTGGTTCCGTTTTTTTGAAGAACCAGAGGGCGAATCGTCTGGCGCTGGAATGGGCAGCGGTGTGATTGTCAGCTCGGAGGGCTACATCCTCACCAACCACCATGTGATCGAAGGTGCAGAGGGTATTGAAGTCACGCTCAACGATGGCCGCAGTGCCATGGCCAAAGTGATTGGCACCGATTCAGAAACCGATCTGGCTTTGCTCAAAATTGACTTACCCAAGCTGCCAACCATCGTTCTCGGTCAAATGGAAAGTTTGCAGGTAGGGGACGCCGTCTTGGCCATTGGCAATCCTTTTGGTGTGGGTCAAACAGTGACCTCTGGCATTGTGAGTGCACTGGGCCGCAAACAATTGGGCATCAACACTTTTGAAAATTTCATCCAAACAGATGCGGCCATCAATCCTGGTAATTCTGGTGGCGCGCTGGTCGACGCCAACGGCTTGCTGATGGGCATCAACACAGCCATTTACTCTCGCTCCGGGGGCAATTTAGGGATCGGGTTTGCAGTGCCCGTTTCTACGGCCACACAAATCATGGCTGCCTTGATCAAAGAAGGCAAAGTCACCCGCGGCTGGATTGGCGTTGAGCCGCGCCCATTGACGGCGGAGATTGCAGAAAGTTTCGGCATTGCCAAAGACAAAGCCACAGGTTTGTTGCCCCAAGGTGTTTTGATCAATGGTGTGCTGCAAAACAGCCCGGCTGCAAAAGCAGGCATTCAACCGGGCGATTTGATTTTAAAAGTGGCTGGTGAAATCGTCTCAGACGTTCCAGAAATGCTCACGCGCGTTGCAGCCTTAAGACCAGGCGAAGCAGCAAGCCTGTCTTTGCAGCGCAATGGCAAGTTGATTGAATTGCGTGTCACCCCTGGCACGCGGCCTATCAGGCCCTGAAAACCAAGGCAGTTCACAAAGGCCGTTCAGTCTGGCTAAGAAGCGGCTTCGTCTTCTTTGGGCGCCTGAGTGTGCTTGATGAAAATTTGAGCCGCCCAAATTCCCAATTCGTAAAGTATGCACATGGGGATGGCCAACGCCAATTGTGAAACCACATCGGGTGGTGTGACGATGGCGGCAATGACAAAGGCTAGAACCACGAAGTAACCTCGGAAATCTTTGAGCTTTTCGATGGTGACAATATTCAGTCTAGCCAAAACCACCACAGCGATTGGCACTTCAAAGGCCAAGCCAAACGCCAAAAACATGTTTAGTACAAAGCCCAAATAGGCCTCGATGTCAGGTGCGGCTGTAATGCTTTTGGGTGCAAAGCTTTGGATAAAAGCAAAGACTTGTCCAAACACAAAGAAATAACAAAATGCAACTCCGATGAAAAATAAGAGCGTGCTAGAAACCACCAGTGGCATGACCAAACGTTTTTCGTGGGCATACAAACCTGGTGCAATGAAGGCCCAAACTTGATAAAGCACAACGGGCAAAGCCAGTAAGAAAGCAGCCATCAACAATATTTTGAGAGGCACCATGAAAGGTGAAATAACCGAGGTGGCAATGAGGTTGGTTCCTGCAGGCAAATGGGCCACCAATGGGGCTGCAAGCAAGTCATAAAGTTCAGCAGGGCCGGGGTAAAGCGCCATCAAGCCAGCTGCAATACCGATGGCAGCCATGGCACGCACCAAGCGGTCGCGAAGCTCCATCAAATGGGTGACAAAAGGCTGCTCTGTGCCGGCCAGTTCGTCTTCGGGCTTGGAATTTTGATCGGACACTGAAAATTAACCTAACCTGGTGGGTCGATAGCGCGCCACTCTGGCTGCGCCCGACAATGTTTTGGTTCGAACCCCTGCACGCGCTTTGTACCACTGTGGAACAGCCGCTTGTTTCAAACGAAACTTTTTGCCAGGGTGCTTATAGACTGGCGGCGGCGGCACCCAAGGTGTGTGATTGGACTCGGAAGTGATACCTTCAGTGGTTTCTTGCCACTGCTTTTCGAAATCGACGGCCGTTGATTGAACTGAGCCCTCAAGGTCTTTGGCAGCACCTTCCATGGTCTCTTTCATTTTTTTCAGCTCATCCAAATCCATAGAGCGATTGACCTCAGCTTTGACATCCGAAATGTAGCGCTGAGCCTTGCCCAATAGATTGCCCAAGGTTCGCGCCACGCGCGGCAGTTTCTCAGGGCCGATGACGATCAGCGCCACCACCCCGATGAGGGCTATTTTGGAAATGCCAAGATCGATCAAATCAGGACTTTGTCTTGGCTTCCACGTCAATCGTGGTTTTTTCAGCCGTGGTCGAAGCGGCTACTTGAGCGGCTGGTTTTTCTTCAGTGGCCGCATTGGCGTTTGGATCTTTCATGCCGTCTTTGAATCCTTTGACGGCACCGCCCAAATCAGATCCCATGTTTTTCAGCTTTTTAGTACCAAAAACCATGACGACGATCAACAAAACAATAAGCCAGTGCCAAATTGAAAATGAACCCATGGATATCTCCTAACAATGATTGGTGATTCTAAGCGTTTAACCCCGCAGCCAAGGACGAGGCCCGCCCATGACATGGAAATGCAAATGGTGAATTTCTTGCCCACCTTCAGATCCGGTATTGGTCACAATTCTGTAACCTCCCTCGGGGTAAGGGCGACAGCCCTGCTCCAACGCAAGTTTGGGGGCCAAGGCCATTAAATGCCCCATTAAGGCTGAATGTTCTGGGGTTATTTGGGCCATGGAAGGGATGTGCAGCTTGGGAACCATCAAAAAATGGATCGGCGCCCATGGCGCAATGTCATGAAAAGCATACACATGCTCGTCTTCGTAGACCTTCTTGGAAGGAATTTTTCCTGCAATGATTTTGCAAAAGAGGCAGTTTGAGTCTTGCATCATTCACCTGTTTTTTCACGTTGTTCGGCTTTTCGGAGGGCTTTTTCCTCCAAACCACTCAGGCCTTCACGGCGACTCAGCTCAGCCACCACGTCGGCGGGCGACAAGCCGTAATAGGCTAAGGCAATCATGCTGTGAAACCACAAATCAGCCACCTCGCCAACCAGTTTGTGGGCTTCACCGCCATGTTCCATGTCTTTGGCAGCCATGACCGTTTCGGTGGCTTCTTCACCAATTTTTTTTAAAAAAGCGTCTGGCCCTTTGTGCAACAAGCGCGCCACATAACTTTTTTCGGGGTCGCCACCATTGGCCGGTTTGCGACTTTCAATCACGGCCGCTAAGCGGGCCAAAGCATCTGTAGAACTCATGATTTTGGCAACGAGGGCTCACTTGTAAATTGATTCAGGGTCTTTCAAGACCGGTTCGGTGGCAATCCATTCGCCATTTTGATACTGTTGGAAGAAACAACTGTGACGGCCGGTGTGGCAGGCAATACTGGGCTCATGTCCCAACTGTGTCACCTTCAAAAGCACCACATCGTTGTCACAATCTAATCTGATGTCATGCACGGTTTGCACATGGCCCGACTCTTCGCCTTTGAACCACAGCTTGTTGCGTGAGCGACTGAAATACACGGCGCGTTTGAGCTCGGCGGTTTTTTCTAGGGCCTCGCGGTTCATCCATGCAAACATCAGCACATCACCCGTGCTGGCTTCTTGGGCGATGACTGGCACCAAGCCCTGTGCATCCCATTTAATTTGATCAAGCCATTTCATGCGCTGAATCTACCACTTGTCTAGGCCTTGAGCCGGCGGTTCATTACAAACGGACAGGAATTCCCCGCTCGCGCATGCGCTGCTTGGCTTCCTGAACGGTGTATTCGCCGTAATGAAAAATACTGGCCGCCAACACAGCATCGGCACCGCCCTGCTGCACACCATCGGCCAGATGGTCCAAATTGCCTACCCCGCCCGAGGCAATGACTGGCACTTGGACCGCATCGCTCACGGCTTTGGTGAGCGCCAAATCAAAACCCGACTTGGTGCCATCACGGTCCATGCTGGTGAGCAGAATTTCGCCAGCCCCAAACTCAGCCATTTGGGTGGCCCACTGCACGGCATCTAAACCGGTGTTTTGACGGCCACCATGGCTGTAAACATCCCAACCTTCGCCGCGCAGTTGAATTTCGTCGCCATGCCGGCGCTTGGCATCTATGGCCACCACGATGCACTGTGCGCCATACTTGCGTGATGCATCGCGAATGATTTGCGGGTTGGCAATGGCAGCCGAGTTGAAACTGGTTTTGTCTGCGCCTGCGTTGAGCAAACGTCGGACATCCTCAACGGTTCTGACGCCGCCGCCCACGGTCAGTGGAATGAAAACTTGAGAAGCGACCGCTTCAATGATGTGAAGAATGAGATCGCGGCCATCGCTGGTGGCCGTAATGTCCAAGAAAGTGAGTTCGTCTGCGCCTTGCTCGTTGTAGCGCGCTGCAATTTCAACGGGGTCACCCGCATCGCGAAGCTCTACAAAGTTAACGCCCTTGACCACGCGGCCACCGGTGACATCAAGACAAGGAATGATTCGTTTGGCTAGCATGGTATTTAGATGGTAAGAAGTTGCCAGCCTACCCAAGTTTGAGCAGGTGGGACTTCAATCAAAGAAGTGACGCGCGCCGCTTCAACGCACAACATGTGTTGATAATCATCATCGGGCATGTCCTTGAGTTGGCTGGATTTTTCGGCACCCGGGTTCCACACCACGCTTTGACCCCAAGAGGCGCTTTGTGAAATTTTGAGCGCCTCATGGCCATCATGCAAGGTCCATGTGGGCTGAGATTCAGTGAGCACGTCATAAACCCGATCAAACTCAGCCTTGAAATTGAGAACACCAGAACACGCTTGATGGGTATCAAGCACTGCATCCCACTCAGGTTGCTGAGCTTGTCCTTGCAAACTCAATTGGTCAATGTGCTTGACCGCAAAATAGGTATGCAGTGCGCCTGTGAAGCCAAATGAATGCTCGCTGTTATTTTCAACTTCTAACTGCACTTTCAATTGGCCTGCCCTGAGCAACACGCTCAAAAAAACTTTGAACTGGACGGGCCACAATGCCTTCGTCTGCTGGTTGGCCTGAAGCTCAAAAACTTTTTCTTCGGCCCGACTGCGCTCTGATACCAAACGCCAAGGCATATTGCGCGCAAACCCATGCTTGGGCAAACTGCCGCGTTGATTGAACTGTGGAAAGCAAACAGGAATGCCACCGCGAATGGCGCTTGTGCCATCGCAAATGGAGGAAGGGCTCAAATACAAACGCTCACGATGGCTGGCTTGCCAAGAGAGCACATGGGCACCCTGCTGAGCGACAAATACACTGTCGCCGTTTGGCAAAGACCACCGCCAACCTGGGTGGCCTTGGTGCGTGTCAGTCGTTGAGTTCATCGGCCCGCGCCTGGGCTGCTTGGAAATCAAGGTCGCCAGAGTAAATGGCGCGGCCGCAAATAACGCCTTCAACGCCCTCATCTTCTACAGCGCACAATTGTTCGATGTCGGCCATGTTGGACAAACCACCAGAGGCAATGACCGGAATCGTTAGAGCTTGCGCCAACTTGACGGTGGCTTCGATGTTGATGCCACTCAACATGCCGTCGCGGCCAATGTCGGTGTAAATGATGGACTCAACGCCCCAGTCTTCAAACTTCTTGGCCAAGTCGACCACTTCGTGACCTGTGAGTTTGCTCCAACCATCAGTGGCTACTTTGCCGTCTTTGGCATCGAGGCCCACAATGATGTGGCCTCCAAAGGCACTGCATGCGTCGCGCAAGAAGCCGGGATTTTTGACTGCAGCCGTGCCGATGATGACGTAGCGCAAGCCGCCATCGATGTATTTTTCGATGGTGTCTAGGTCTCGAATACCGCCACCCAGCTGAACTGGAATTTCGTCCCCAACAGCTTTAAGAATGGACTTGATGGCAGCGAAGTTTTGCGGTTTGCCGGCAAAAGCGCCATTGAGGTCGACCAAGTGCAAACGTCTTGCACCTTTTTCTAGCCAGCTTTGGGCCATGGCCGCAGGGTCCTCACCAAAAGTGGTGGCTTGGTCCATGTCGCCTTGTTTGAGGCGAACGCAATGGCCGTCTTTGAGATCAATTGCAGGTATCAGAATCATGGCTAATAGGTAGCGCTAGAGTGAAGAAAAATGAAATTAGAAATGAAGTCAGGAAATTAGGGTTGCCAATGCAAAAAATTCCGGTAAAGCGCCAGACCTTGCTTGGCACTTTTTTCTGGGTGGAACTGAGTTGCAAACAAATTATCGCGCGCAATGGCACATGCGAAACTACCGCCGTAGTCAGTTTCCCCAGCCACATCAGCTGAATTATGCGGTTTTGCGAAGAAGCTGTGCACAAAATAAAAATAACTGCCGTTTGCTATGTTCCCCCAAACGGGGTGAAAGACGCCTTCGTGCGACTTGAAGTTCACTTGATTCCAGCCCATTTGAGGAACTTTGAAGCGACTGCCATCGGCTTGAATTTGGCCTAAGAGGCTGAATTTGACCACATTGCCATGAATTAAACCCAAACCAGGCGTGTTGCCTTCTTCGCTATGGTCTAACAACATTTGCATGCCAATGCACACACCAAACATTGGCTTTTTGGTGGCGGCATCGAGCACCGCATCCATGAGGCCCGAGTTGCGCAGTTCACGCATGCAATCGGGCATAGCCCCTTGACCGGGCAGCACCACCCTCGAGGCGTCTCGCACATCTTGAGGGTTGGCCGTGATTTTGACTTCGACACCCGTGTCTTGAGCAGCGTGAATGACAGCCTGCGCCACAGAGCGCAAATTGCCCATGCCGTAGTCGACCACCGCCACTGAGTTGGGGGACATGCTCAGAGCGAACCCTTGGTCGAAGGGATAACGCCCACAGAGCGCGGATCGATTTCAAGGGCAGCACGCAAAGCACGCGCAAAGGCTTTGAAAACAGTTTCGGCTTGGTGGTGCGCGTTGTCGCCACGCAAGTTGTCGATGTGCAACGTGACCAAGGCGTGGTTGACAAAGCCTTGGAAGAATTCGTGCATGAGCTGGGTGTCAAAGCCGCCCACCATGCCGCTGGTGAATGGCACTTGATTGACCAAACCAGGGCGGCCGGAAAAATCGATCACGACACGTGACAAGGCTTCGTCTAGTGGCACATAGGCGTGGCCATAGCGGCGCAAGCCTTTTTTGTCGCCTACGGCTTTTGCAACTGCTTGACCCAATGTAATGCCAACATCTTCAACGGTGTGGTGACCATCGATGTGCAGGTCGCCCTTGGCATCGATTTCCAAATCGATGAGGCCGTGGCGGGCAATTTGATCTAGCATGTGATCAAAGAAACCAATGCCCGTGGACAAGCTAGCCTGCCCAGTGCCATCCAAATTCACTTTGACACGAATTTGAGTTTCTGCAGTTTTTCGCGTGACTTCTGCAACGCGGGGTGTACTCATAGAGATTCCTTGAATGCTGCCAACATTTGTGCGTTTTCTGCGGGGGTTCCCACTGTGAGTCGCAAACAGTTGTTCAGCAATGGATGCATTTTAGAAACGTTCTTAACCAAAATGCCTTTCAACTTCATACCTTCAAAGGACTTTGTGGCGTCAGGGATACGGACCAAGATCATATTGGCCTGGCTTGGGAATACTTGAACACCCGAAATTGAAGCCAATGCCTGGCTTAGTTTTTCGCGTTCTTGTCGAATTTCGCTTGCTTGCTGCGCAAAAACTTCAGCGTTTTCCAAAGCAAACAAGGCGCATTCGCAATTCAAAACACTGATGTTGTAGGGTGGCCTGACTTTGTCGATTTCAGCGATCAGCGCTTGAGGTCCTAACATGTAGCCAAGGCGAACACCCGCCAAACCAAATTTGGACAAAGTGCGCATGAGCAACACATGGCCATGTTGGGCAATGCGCCCCATGTAGGTTTGACTGGCAAAAGGCTGGTAAGCCTCGTCCATGACAACAAGCCCACCTTGTTGGCCTTGGGCCAACACGATGCGCTCAATGACGTCGGTGTGCCAAAGCGTGCCTGTGGGGTTGTTGGGGTAGGCCAAATACAACACGGCTGGCTTGTGTTGGGCAATTGCAGCCAACATGGCCTGCTCATCCAACTCAAAGTTGGCTGTGAGCGGCACGCCCAAAAACTTCACCCCCTGTAATTGGGCACTCATGGCATACATCACAAAACCAGGCACTGGTGCCATGAAGGTCGCCCCAGGCACATCACATGCCACCGAGAGAAGTGTGATGAGTTCGTCAGAGCCATTGCCCAACATGATGTCAAAGCCTTCGGGCATTTGGACATAGGATGCCAAGGCTTTGCGCAACACATTGACACCTTCGCCAGGGTAACGGTTGAGCGCCAAGGCGCCCAAACGTTCACCGAGTTTTTTCTGTAAGTCGGCAGACAAGGTGTATGGATTTTCCATGGCATCGAGCTTGACCATGCCTCTTGAATCTTGTACGGCATAGGCGTGCATGGACTGCACATCTTGGCGAAGGTGTTGGCGCCATAGATTTGAACTTGGCTTCAAGTCAGTGTTTGAATTATGTGGATCACTCATGGTGTTTCTCTTTGCGGGGGCACAGGTATTAAACGCAATTCCGCCGCTCGAGCATGCGCTTGGAAACCTTCGCCATAGGCCAGTTCTGCAGCAATTTTGCCCAAGTTTTGAGCGCCCTTCTCACTCACCTCGATGAGGCTAGAACGCTTTTGAAAATCGTAAACCCCCA
>CAJCDH010000060.1 GCA_903961095.1 uncultured Burkholderiales bacterium
ACAGCAATGACTGGGTGTTGCGCTTTGGGCGCTTGTCTTTGTTAAATTTTTTGAAAGTGGCCATGGGGCCTCCTGAAATTAAAGTGTCTTGAATTCTTGAATATGCAGAATCACATTTTTCCCGTTTTTGGGAGTAGCCAAAAAACCACTGAATTTCCAAACGCTGCCAATCGGCTGGGTTTGAATACGCTCTGCAACAGATCCGATGGCAACAGCTTTCACTGTGGCTTTGACTTGTCTGAGAGTTCCCGCTTCTTGAAGCGTAGAGGCATGCTCTAAGATCAAGTCAATGACTGGCAAGCCAGCCGGTGAGTATCGAAATGCTTTTTGATCTGCGATAACAGCGGTTAATTCAACGTGGTTTTTCTCTGTCACTCCCGTCAAAAAATGTGATTAACCTGCAAATTCGGCTTGTTGGGCTTTGCGAGCTTCTTCGCGCTCGACTTGTTTCATCATGGAAGATGGGCCTGTGTCGGCTTTCTTCTTCAAAACAGTCATGTGGCGCAAAACGGCATCGTTGAACTTGAAGGCGTGTTCGAGTTCGGCCATCACAGGCTGATCAGCTTCAATGTTCACGCACAAGTAATGGGCTTTGCCCAACTTGTTAATTTGGTAGGCCAACTGGCGACGACCCCAGTCTTCGACACGGTGAATCTTGCCACCGCCGGCAACGATCATGCCTTTGTAACGCTCCAGCATGGCTGGAACTTGTTCGCTCTGATCTGGGTGGATCAGCAAAATGATTTCGTAATGACGCATTGAAACTCCTTATGGATTCCACTTCTGAGCAAAAGAATTCACTTTTGAAAAAGAAGTGTTGTTGATTAAAAGCTACCCCCAGCGTCTAACGGGGTGCAGCAAGGTGGGCCCGAGATTATAGCCCAGAAATTACAGCCCTGGATACGGGTTGTGAGAGGGGGAATCATGTCCTGTGGTCGATTCGGGACGATGGGGCCACACCCAACTGCCCAAGAAAATAGCCAAAAATCCAACTGGCACGCCCAAAATTCCTGCGGAAATGGGTTGTATGCCTAAAAACAAACCACTATCTACTGGCCAATGGAGGGCTGCACGAACAGCCGGTGCGTTGAGGATCATGTAACAAAGTGTGACACCAAGGCCCAGAAGCATGCCTAAAACCACCCCGATGCGGCTTGCACCTTTCCAGAAAATGCCCATGACCATGCCAGGAAAGAAGGCAGAGGCCGCCAAAGAAAACGAAGCGGAAACCAGCGCCAAGATTTGTGCTGGCTTCCATGCCGCCACCAATGCAGCGCACATGGCAACAGCCAGCAAAGCAAACTTAGACAAAATCACCCGCCCCTCCTCTGTTTGAATGCCGTTTTTAGATCCCAATCTCATGTCATGAACAAAAGCGTTGCTGATCGTCAGAAGCAAGCCATCCGCCGTAGACAAAGCGGCTGCAAAGCCCCCAGCCGCGACCAAGCCTGAAATGACGTAAGGCAAGCCTGCCAACTCGGGGCTGGCCAACATGATCATGTCGGCGCCCAGCTTAAGCTCGCCAAACTGTAAAATACCATCTCGGTTGACATCGGACACTTCGACCAAAGCGCTATCGACCCGTGCCCACTGCGCGAGCCAATTGGGCAATTCTGAAAATGAACTGCCCACCAAATTATTCATCACTTCAAACTTCACAAGCACCGCCAAGGCAGGAGCACTCAAGTACAAAATGGCTATAAAAAACAAGGACCATGCTACAGAGAGGCGTGCTTCAGATTCGTTTGGTACCGTGTAAAAACGAGTCAGTAAATGAGGCAATCCAGCAGTACCAAGCATGAGACAAAAAATCAGCGCAACAAAATTGATTCTTGAGTACTCGTATTTTTCTCTCTCTTGGGGGGAGCCTTCAGGCCCACCCTGAAAAGGCACCCCATGAAGAGGCATGCCACTTAAAGCTTGAGATCGTTCGTAATTGTCTTGCATCCCTTTTTGCCAAACTTCTTTGGCTGAGCTTGCATTTTTAGGCAATGACTGCAGATCACGCCGAGCCTGCGAAATGACAGAATAATCAGCATTTTGGAGTTTCAAATCGCGAACTTGTTGCTCAAGGGCTTGACGCTCTATTTGGAGGGACAGCTCAACATTTTCAAGTTTGGCGCGCAGCGCCTCAGCGCGTCGTAAATACTCTTGGCGCACAGCCAACTCAGAGGGGTCGGCAATGAGTTTTTGTTCAAGTTCAGCAATCTTTGAAAGTTGCGAGCCATATGCCAACGGCGCCCAAGGCGTGCCCAATTGTTTGTAAGCCAGCCATGAAACAGGAATTAAAAAAGCCATTAGCAAAATGATGTATTGCGCCACTTGCGTCCATGTAATTGCCCGCATGCCACCCAAGAAGGAGCACAACAAGACCCCGCCCAAGCCCAACAAGATGCCAATTTCAAACTGCACACCCGTGAGGCGAGACGCAATGAGGCCAATGCCATAAATTTGCGCAACGACGTATGTGAAAGAACACAAAATAGCAGACCAAGCTGCCAACAAGCGGGGCCAGCGCCCTCCATAGCGTTGACTGAAAAAATCTGGCAAGGTGTACAGGTTCATTGCGCGCAGATGCGGTGCAATGAGCAAGGCCACCAAACAAAATCCGCCCGTCCAACCCATGACATATGCCAAGCCGCCTGCCTGATCGCCATTGCCGGAAAAGCCCTGCAAATACAGTGCGCCAGCCAAACTGATGAATGAAGCTGCACTCATCCAATCGGCAGCCGTGGCCATGCCGTTGTAAAAGGCCGGAATGCGACGTCCTGCAACGTAATATTCATCGGCATTGGCGGTTCTCCCTGAGACGCCAATCAGCGCATAAATCATGACCGTTGAGAACAAGAAAATAGGGCCAATCAAATTTCTTGAAAGGCCCTGATGCTCAGCCCAACCCATGACACCCATCAGGCAAAGCAGCAATAGAACGTAAATCAAAACGTTGCGATGCAAGCGCCATTTGTAGGCGGCATATTTCTGCTGGGATGTCATGGCACGGGTCTCAATCGACTTGTCCTAGCTGCTTCCAGGTTTCAACCACAGTATCTGGATTCAAAGAGATGGAGCTGATGCCTTGTGCCATCAGCCAGCGTGCAAAGTCTGGGTGATCACTGGGGCCTTGACCACAAATTCCCACGTACTTGCCTTGAATCAGACAAGCTTGAATGGCTTGCGAAATCAAGGTTTGCACTGCCAAATCACGCTCATCAAAATCGGCTGCAAGCAACTCCAAACCAGAGTCCCTGTCTAAGCCCAAGGTAAGTTGTGTGAGGTCGTTGGAGCCAATCGAAAAGCCATCGAAAAATTCCAAAAACTTTTCAGCCAAGATGGCATTGCTTGGAACCTCGCACATCATGATGACCTTCAATTCATCTTGGCCGCGTTTGAGACCGTGCTGGGCCAACAACTGGGTCACGCGATCAGCTTGACCCAAGGTGCGAACAAACGGAACCATCACCTGAACGTTGGTGAGGCCCATCTCACCACGGACACGCTTGATGGCTTGACACTCCATGGCAAAAGCTTCGCCAAAGTCTTGGCTGATGTAGCGCGCAGCACCGCGAAATCCCAGCATGGGGTTTTCTTCCTCGGGCTCGTATCGGCTACCGCCAATGAGTTTGCGGTATTCATTGCTTTTGAAATCTGACAAGCGAACAATGACCGGCTTAGGCCAGAAGGCTGCTGCGATGCAGGCGACCCCCTCTGTTACCTTGTCAATGTAAAAAGCTTTAGGGGAGGCATGCCCGCGGGCAACCGACTCAACCGCTTTTTTCAAATCTGGGTCGATGTTGGGGTAGTCCAAGATGGCTTTGGGGTGAACACCAATGTTGTTGTTGATGATGAATTCCAAACGCGCAAGGCCTACACCTTGATTGGGCAATTGAGCAAAGTCAAATGCCAACTGGGGATTGCCGACATTCATCATGATTTTGGTGGCGATGTCGGGCATGGTGCCGCGTATGACTTCGGTCACTTCGGTTTCAAGCAAGCCGTCATAAATGCGTCCTGTATCGCCCTCTGCACAACTGACCGTGACGAGCGTGCCCTCTTTCAATAGCTCAGTGGCATGGCCACAACCAACCACCGCAGGAATGCCTAACTCGCGTGCAATGATGGCTGCGTGGCAGGTTCGCCCTCCCCGGTTGGTCACAATGGCGCTGGCACGTTTCATGACCGGCTCCCAGTTGGGATCGGTCATGTCTGTGACCAGCACATCACCTGGCTGCACTTGGTCCATCTCAGAAATGCTGTGTACCAAGCGCACAGGACCAGTGCCAATTTTTTGACCAATGGCACGGCCCTCAGCCAACACAACGCCCTTGCCTTTGAGCTTGTAACGCAACTCGGCTGTACCCTTGGATTGACTTTTCACTGTTTCAGGGCGCGCTTGCAAAATGTAGATCAAGCCGTCAGTGCCGTCCTTGCCCCACTCAATGTCCATGGGGCGGCCGTAATGCTTTTCAATGACCATGGCATATTGCGCCAAGAGGGTGATGTCGATATCGGTAAGCGAGTATCGATTGCGCAGCTCCATGGCCACATCGACGGTTTTAACCAGCTTGCCTGAAGCGGCTTTTTCCTCGGGTGTGGAAAAAATCATTTGAATCAGCTTGGAGCCCAGATTTCGCCGTATGACGGCATTTTTGCCAGCCGCCAGCATCGGTTTGTGCACATAAAACTCGTCGGGGTTGACGGCACCTTGCACCACCGTTTCGCCCAAGCCATAACTCGAAGTGATGAACACAACCTCTTCAAAACCAGTTTCGGTATCGATGGTGAACATGACACCTGCCGCACCCAAGTCCGACCTGACCATGCGTTGCACGCCCGCAGACAAGGCAACTTCTGCGTGCGAAAAACCTTTGTGAACGCGGTAACTGATGGCTCGGTCGTTGTACAGGGAGGCAAAAACTTCTTTCATCTTGTGCAACACATCTTCAATGCCCACCACATTCAAGAATGTTTCTTGCTGCCCTGCAAAAGATGCATCGGGCAAATCTTCGGCTGTGGCCGATGAGCGAACTGCAAAAGAGGCTTGCAGGTTGCCAGCACTGAGAATGGCAAACTGGTCACGGATGGCTTTTTCAAGGTCTGCCGGAAAAGGTTGGGCCTCGACCATTTGGCGAATTTCTGCACCCACCATCGACAAGGTGCGAACGTCTTCAACATCCAAAGTATCCAACTTTTGATTGATGCGATCGACCAAGCCGTCGTGCTTTAAAAATGCGCGAAAGGCATGCGCGGTTGTGGCAAAACCAGTGGGTACGCGCACGCCGTTGGGGAGTTGAGAAATCATCTCCCCTAGGCTGGCGTTTTTACCGCCAACTGACTCGACGTCTGTCATTCGAAGTAATTCGAAGGGAACGGCCAATGCGTCCTTTGCAAAAAGGTTTGACATAAAAGCTCCAAAGTTAAAAAACGGCACTGTCTGCCTGAGCCAGCTCTCAGAATCTTGCTTGTTGTTAGACGTGATTTCTGAGCGCCAGCAGGCGGGAGATAATGAGTGTGATTTTAGGTCGCAACTCATCTAAGCCAAGGTTAAAATTTCAACAATGCCCAACAGAACCGTTTTTTTCATCTCCGACGGCACCGGAATTACAGCCGAAACCTTTGGCAAGGCCATCTTGGCCCAATTTGAGTTGAAAACACGGTATATCCGTCTGCCATTCGTCGACAGCGCCGACAAGGCACACCAGGCTGTGCGGCAAATCAATCACACCGCTGAAATTGAAAACATCAAGCCCATTGTTTTCACTACCTTGGTGAACATGGAAGTTCTTCAGGTCATTCAAGAAGGTTGCAAAGGCATGCTTCTAGACATGTTTGGCACCTTTGTTCATCCCTTGGAAGATGAACTAGGCATCAAATCGCACCACCGTGTAGGCCGTTTTTCAGATGTCAGCAAGAGCAAGGACTACCACGACCGCATTGAGGCCATCAATTTTTCATTGGCACATGATGACGGGCAGTCCAACCGAGATTTGGAATCAGCTGAAGTGATCTTGGTCGGCGTAAGCCGAAGTGGCAAAACACCCACCAGCCTTTACTTGGCAATGCAACACGGCTTGAAAGCGGCCAACTATCCACTCATTCCGGAAGACTTTGAGCGCAAGCAACTGCCTCCTGCCTTGGTACCACATCGAAAAAAAATTTTCGGCCTGACTATTCATCCAGATCGGCTTTCGGAAATTCGCACAGAAAGACGTCCAAACTCCAAGTACGCCAGCTTGGAGAACTGCCGACAAGAGGTGGCCGATGCTGAATCGATGATGCGCCGCTCGGGCATTCGTTGGCTTTCCACGACCACCAAGTCGATTGAAGAAATAGCCACCACCATACTTCAAGAAATCAAACCGGAACGTTTGATTTACTGAATAGCCAGCTTAGCGCAAAGTGTTGGCAATTCGTTCTGCACAGCGCTGCGCCACAGTCAAATCGCGCGCCTCCACCATGACGCGAACCAAAGGCTCAGTGCCACTGGGCCTGATGAGGACACGACCAGTGTCTGCCAACTCTGCCTCAACATCCTTCAAGGCTTGAGCCAGTTGGGGGCTGTCTTTCCAGTTCTGGTCTTTGACCAAACGCACATTGATGAGCACCTGAGGAAAGAGCACCACATCGTTTAACAACTGAGCCATGGTTTTGCCTGCGGCCACACACGCCTGAAGCACTTGAAGGGCACTGATCAAACCATCCCCTGTGGTGTGCTTGTCCAAAGCCAACAAGTGGCCAGAGCCCTCACCGCCCAACAGCCAAGCATTCTCTTGCAAGGCTTCTAAAACATAACGGTCGCCCACCTTGCTTCGAATGAAAGGGATTTTTTTAAGCTTCAGCGCCACCTCAACTGCCATGTTGGTCATCAGTGTGCCGACCACACCTGCAACCACTTCATCACGCGCCAGCCGGTCCATGACCATCAAATACAGCAATTCATCGCCGTTGTACAAGCGCCCCGATTGATCGACCAGCTGAAGGCGATCAGCATCACCATCCAAGGCAATACCATAGTCGGCTTGGTGTTTTTTGACAGCCTCAACCAAAGCTTCAGGATGCGTTGCACCCACGCCTTTGTTGATGTTCAGGCCATCGGGTGAGCATCCAATGGCGATGACATCGGCACCCAGTTCGTGAAACACCTTGGGTGCAATTTGATAGGCGGCTCCATGGGCGCCGTCCACCACAATCTTCATGCCCTTCAATGTAAAGTCGTTGCTGAAAGTGCTCTTGCAAAATTCAATGTAACGCCCTGCAGCATCGTCCAAACGCTTGGCCTTGCCCAATTCAGAAGAGCAAACCCAAACAGGTGGCTCGTCGACCAAGGCTTCTACCGACAGCTCCCAAGCATCACTGAGCTTGGTGCCCTTGGCACTGAAAAATTTGATGCCATTGTCATCGTAGGGGTTGTGACTTGCACTGATGACCACGCCCAAAGAGGCACGCTGAGAACGCGTGAGATAGGCCACGGCAGGGGTAGGGACAGGACCCAACAAAACCACATCGACACCAGCAGAATTAAAGCCAGACTCCAACGCACTTTCCAACATGTAGCCAGAAATACGGGTGTCTTTGCCAATCAAAACGACGGGGTGGTCTTCTTTTTGTCGCAAAACACGTCCAACAGCGTGGGCCAATCGCATGACAAAGTCAGGGGTGATGGGGGCTTGTCCGACAGTGCCACGAATGCCATCGGTTCCAAAGTATTTTCGGGTCATGGTTGTTGTTCTTGTTCTGATCGGTTGAAGATGTGTTGATTTTAAATCTTCAAAGCCTGCCAAACCCGCAAGGCTTGCACTGTTTCTTTCACATCGTGAACGCGAACCACCGAAGCGCCATTTTGAAGCGCAATGAGAGCGGCCGCTACGCTGGCCCCTACCCTGTCTTGGGCTGCAGGAGCCTGCCCGTCGATGGCTGTGATTTTGCCCAAGGTCCCCTTGCGCGACCAACCCGCCATCAAAGGCAGACCCAGAGCCAAAAACTCATTCTGCCGGTGAAGCAAACTCAAATTTTGCACAACTGTTTTACCAAAGCCTACGCCAGGATCCAAGACAATTCGGTTGGATTGGACACCATTGGCCGTCAAGAGTGACACTTGATGCGATAAGAAAGCTTTGACAGGCTCAATGACATCCCCAACCATGGGTTGCTCGAACATGGTTTGGGGGTCGCGATGCATGTGCATCAAGCAAACCCCACATTGCCCGTGCTGCGACACAACCTGCAAAGCTCCTGCTTGCCGCAAAGCCCAAATGTCGTTCACGATATCTGCACCCAAGTCCAAAGCTGCTTGCATGACTTCGGGCTTGTAGGTGTCTACAGAAATGGGAATGTTCCAAGTGAGTGCCTCCTGCAAAAATGGCAGGATGCGGTTCAATTCCTCCTCCACACTCACGGGGTCTGCGCCAGGCCGAGATGACTCTCCGCCAATGTCCAAAATATCAGCTCCCTGAGCCAACATGGCTTGTGCATTTTCAAGCGCAGCAGACATGGCACTGTTGCGCCCGCCATCAGAAAATGAATCAGGCGTGAGGTTGACAATGGCCATGACCTTGGGCTGAGACAAGTCAAGCTTGAAACGAGATGTCTGCCAAATGGGATGGGGCATGGTGTTGTAAGGAATAAAACCAAATAAGCAGTATAAAAACAAGAACGGGGCCGAAGCCCCGTGTTTGGTGATTAGGATCAGGCCGCGTTGGGCTCTGGATCGACTTTCACAGCAGGCGTTCCGCCTGCATCATCACTCCCAGAAGGTGGAATGCGAGGCGTCCAATCTTTGGGAGCCTTAGGTTCGCGGCCAGCCATGATGTCGTCAAGTTGTGTGACATCAATGGTTTCCCATTCCAACAAGGCCTTGGCCATGGCGTGCATTTTGTCGCTATGCTCTTCAATCAAACCGCGCGCTAAGTTGTATTGCTCGTCAATGATGCGGCGCACTTCTGCATCAACCTTTTGCATGGTGGACTCACTCATGTTGGTGGTTTTGGTCACAGAACGACCTAAGAAAACTTCACCCTCGTTTTCAGCATAGACCATGGGCCCCAAGGCTGTGGTCATACCGTAACGCATGACCATGTCTCGAGCAATTTGAGTGGCACGCTCAAAGTCATTGCTAGCACCCGTTGTCATTTGCTTCATGAACACTTCTTCAGCAATACGGCCACCAAACAACATGCTGATTTGATTCAACATGTATTCACTGTCGTAGCTGTATCGGTCTTTTTCGGGCAAGCTCATGGTGACGCCCAAGGCGCGGCCGCGTGGAATGATGGTGACTTTGTGAACGGGGTCGCACTTGGGCAAAAGTTTGCCTATGAGAGCATGACCCGACTCGTGATAAGCCGTGTTGCGACGCTCTTCTTCGGGCATGACCATGCTCTTGCGCTCTGGGCCCATCAAAATTTTGTCTTTGGCTTTTTCGAAGTCTTGCATTTCCACAACGCGGGCGTTGCGGCGAGCCGCCATCAGGGCAGCTTCGTTGCACAAGTTGGCCAAATCGGCACCACTCATGCCTGGTGTACCGCGGGCAATGACGCCTGGGTTCATGTCTTGGCCAATTGGAATTTTGCGCATGTGCACAGCCAAAATTTGCTCGCGGCCACGAATATCGGGCAAAGTGACATAAACCTGACGGTCAAAACGACCTGGGCGAAGCAATGCAGCGTCCAAGATATCTGGCCGGTTGGTTGCAGCCACCACAATGACGCCCAAATTGGTTTCGAAGCCATCCATCTCGACCAGCATTTGGTTAAGAGTTTGTTCGCGTTCGTCGTTGCCACCACCTAAACCAGCACCACGCTGGCGGCCGACGGCGTCAATTTCGTCGATGAAAATAATGCAAGGTGCATTTTTCTTGGCGTTCTCGAACATATCGCGAACACGTGCTGCGCCCACACCCACAAACATTTCGACGAAATCTGAACCCGAGATACTGAAGAAAGGTACTTTGGCTTCGCCTGCAATGCTCTTGGCAAGCAACGTTTTACCAGTGCCAGGAGGCCCAACCAACAGCAATCCACGCGGTATGCGCCCTCCCAATTTTTGGAAGCGTTGCGGATCTTTTAAGAAGTCAACCACTTCTTTCACTTCTTCTTTGGCTTCGTCACAACCCGCGACATCGGCAAAAGTGACTTGGTTTGCGTTTTCATCGAGCATGCGGGCTTTGCTTTTGCCAAAGCTAAAGGCACCGCCTTTGCCTCCACCTTGCATTTGGCGCATGAAATAAATCCATACACCGCTGAGCAGTAGCATGGGGCCCCAGCTGACCAGCAAGCTCATGAGGAGTGAGCCCTCTTCACGAGGCTTCACGTCAAATTTAACGCCATTGGCAATCAGGTCGCCCACCAAACCACGATCCAGATAGGTGGCGGTGGTTCTGATCCGGCGGTCGTCTGTCGTGACGGCCGAAATTTCTGTGCCGCCCTGACCTTCTTGAATGGTGGCTGTCTTGATACGGTTGCTGCGAACTTCTTCTAAAAAGTCGGAGTAACCCAAGTAGCCAGACCCCACACCGGAGCGGTTGTCAAATTGTTTGAATACAGTGAAAAGCACCATGCCAATCACAAGCCATACGGCAATCTTGGAAAACCAGGGGTTGTTCAAGAAGAGCTCCCATCTAAACGTCTAATTGGTAATCATTCTAGGCTTTTGAAA
>CAJCDH010000061.1 GCA_903961095.1 uncultured Burkholderiales bacterium
TATTGCCTTCAGCGGCAAAGCGATCATCGTCAAACTCGCCTACCGACATGGCGTCGACGCCATCACCTTGGTGATGCTTCGGATGTTGTTTGCGGTGCCTTTTTTCATTGCCATGGCATGGTGGGCAGGTCGAGGCAAGCCGGCGCTCACGCGCGCCGATTGCTTAGGCGTTCTCGGCTTGGGATTTTCAGGTTATTACCTGTCTAGTTTTTTAGACTTTTTGGGCTTGCAATACATCAGCGCATCTTTCGAACGGCTCATCTTGTATCTCAATCCCACCTTGGTTTTGATTTTGGGTTGGGTGCTTTACAAAAGAAAAATCACTTATCGACAAGCAGTGGCCATGGCGGTCAGTTACAGCGGCGTCATGTTGGTGTTTGGCCATGATGTTTCCTTGGTGGGTGAAAACGTGGCTTTGGGTGCTATGTTGGTTTTTGGAAGCGCTGTTTCCTATGCCATCTACCTCAGCTACAGCGGGCAGCTTGTGCAGCGATTGGGGTCCCTGCGATTGGCAGGCTTGGCCACCACAGTGGCATGTTTTTTCTGTATTCTTCAGTTTGTTTTGCTGAAGCCGATGTCGGCTTTGGTTGTGGCGCCCCAGGTTGTGTACTTGTCCATGTTGAACGCCACGGCCTGTACGGTCTTGCCGGTGCTCATGGTCATGATGGCCATTGAAAGAATTGGGCCTGGCCTTGCTTCGCAAATTGGCATGATTGGGCCGATGTCCACATTGAGCATGGGCGCATTCTGGTTGAACGAAACTTTCAACATGTGGATTTTGATGGGCACAGCTTTGGTTTTAGGCGGTGTGTTTTGGGTCACCAAAGCACCTAAAGTTTCAGAATCAATTTGACCAGACAGGTCATTCGTTTTTAAAGGAGTCATCATGGATTTAGGCATTAAGGGTAAGTGGGCCTTGGTTGGCGGCGCAAGCAAAGGCTTGGGTTGGGGCTGTGCACGTGCACTGGCTCTGGAAGGCGTGAATGTGGTCATGGTAGCCCGCGGTGCTGAGGTTTTAAACCAAGCCGTGGCTGATTTGCAAAAAGAAGCGCCTGGGGTGCAGCTCATTGCGGTGCCAGCAGACATCACCACAGAAGCTGGCCGTGCTGCTTTGTTTTCAGTATCAGGTGGCCCAGGCAAAGACTTTGACATCGTGGTGACCAATGCGGGTGGGCCGCCTCCTGGCGACTTTCGCAATTGGGACCGTGAGGCTTGGATCAAGGCCGTCGATGCCAACATGCTGACCCCCATTGAACTCATCAAGGCAACTGTCGATGGCATGGCAGCCCGAGGATTTGGTCGCATCGTCAACATCACCTCTAGCTCGGTCAAATCGCCTATCGATATCTTGGGACTGTCCAACGGCGCCCGAAGTGGTTTGACTGGTTTTGTCGCTGGCGTGGCGCGAACCAAAATTGCAGCGCAAGGGGTGACCATCAACAACATTTTGCCTGGCAAATTTGACACCGATCGCATTCGCAGTACGGTGGAAGCGACATCGCAAAAAACTGGGAAGTCAGTTGCTGAAATTCGCGCCCAACAGCAAGCCCAAGTGCCGGCAGGCCGCTACGGTACGCCGCAAGAATTTGGTGCCTTGTGTGCGTTCATTTGTAGCCAGCAGGCTTCCTACATCACTGGCCAAAACTTCTTGACCGATGGGGGTGCCTACCCAGGCACATATTGATTTAGCGTTTGGAAGAAACCAAGATACCGCTCACGATGAGGCCAAAAGCCATCACGTGATAGAACTTGGGCAAGTCGCCTAAGAAAACAGTCGACATGATGGCTGCAAACAAGGGCGTGAGGTTGGCAAAAAAACCAGCCACTGCAGGCCCTGCAGTTTGCACGCCCAAACCCCAGCATCGGTATGCCAGTACCGCAGGTCCGATGGCCACGAAAGCCAGCGCAGCATAAAGCGGAGGTCCCCATGAGATGTGGGCATCGGTCAGTGCCCATTCGGCGCCAGAAAATAGCCCAGCCCAGCCCAAACCAAAAATAACTTGAGCCATCAGAAATGCGGCCCAATGGTTGCGAATCTCATCGGGCTCATTGCGTTGTGTGAGCAACCAACTGTAGATTGCCCAGCACGCGGTGGCCAACAAAATGTAGATATCGCCAACCACAAAACTCACCTCAAGGAGTTGTTGCCAATCGCCGCGCGACAACACCATCAATACGCCCGCAATAGACAGAGCAGCCCCTAACCATTGAGCTCGCCGAACAGGCGTCTGAAAAAACAAGGCACCAATGGCCAACATGAAAACAGGTGTGCTGGCGGCCACCAGAGTCACATTGAGGGGGGTGGAAGTCTGCAATGCCAAATACTGAAGTGCGTTGTAGCAACCTACACCCAACAAACTGAGCAAAGCAAAGCGGCGCCAATGCGGCCATAAGACGCTTTGAGGCTTGAGCAAATGTCCAGCCAAGGGCAGCAGAATAAAAAAAGCAATGACCCAACGCAAAAAATTCAAAGTGATGGGCGGAACCAAGTCACCGACCAATCGGCCCACCACGGCGTTGCCAGCCCATAGCAAAGGCGGAACTGTGAGCATGAGGGCGGTGCCAAGTGAGAGTTTTTGTGTCATGGCCGTGACTTTAACGGCAACGGCATGGCAAAGTTGTGACGCAGGGACATTCAATTCGTGGCAAAGTAGCGATCGATGTGATTTTGGCTCACAGGCCAACGACACCACCATTTATATTTTCCAGGAGAAACGCATGAGCTTAGCTGTCCAAATCGACCAAAACGGTGGTCCAGAACAACTCAAATTGGTAGAAGTTACAGTGGGCCAACCCGGCCCTGGCGAAATTCGCATTCGCCACAAAGCCATTGGTTTGAACTTCATTGACGTTTACCAACGCAGTGGTTTGTATCCATTGCCCATGCCTTTGAAGTTGGGCATGGAAGCCTCAGGCATTGTTGAAGCAGTGGGTGAGGGCGTGACGCACCTGAAGGTGGGCGATCGTGCCGCCTATGCCAGCCAACCTCCAGGCAGCTATTGCGAAGAACGTGTCATGCCCGCCAAGTGCGTTTGCAAACTGCCCGACGACATTTCTTTTGAAACAGGTGCCGCCATGATGCTCAAGGGTCTCACCGCCCAATACTTGCTCTTGAGGACGCGTCCTGTGGAGGGCTTGCAAGCTGGCGATCATGTGTTGTTTCACGCTGCTGCTGGTGGTGTGGGACTCATTGCTTGTCAGTGGGGTAAAGCTTTGGGCTTTCGTATGATCGGCACGGCGGGTTCGGATGACAAGTGCAAACTCGCCTTGGCCAATGGCGCCGAGCACTGCATTAACTACAGCACCGACGATTTCTTGCCCCGGGTTAAAGAAATCACGGGTGGCAAAGGTGTCAAAGTGGTTTATGACTCCGTGGGCAAAGACACTTGGGACAAATCCCTTGAATGCTTGCGCCCCCTGGGCTTGATGGCAAGTTTTGGCAATGCCTCAGGTGCAGTGGCACCCTTCGCGCCAGGCATTTTGGGCCCAAAGGGCTCCTTGTACGTCACACGTCAAACCTTGTTCAGTCACATCACTACGCGCGAAAGCACGCAAGCCATGGCCGACGACTTGTTTGCCGTGGTGCAAAGCGGCCAAGTGAAAATTCATATCGATCAGACCTTCCCGCTGGCGCAAGTTCAAGAAGCGCACCGTGCTTTGGAAGCTCGCAAAACAACGGGTTGCACCATCCTCACACTGTAAGGCAAGCAAACTTGGCTCGGCGCATGTCAATGCGCTGTGCTTGGCAAAAAGGGCACTTCAGAGAGTGCCCTTTTTGTGGGTGCATTGTTTTTTATGGGCCGCGACGGACTCGCAACAACTCATCCAAAATGAGCAAGCAGGCACCCACGGTAATGGCACTGTCGGCCACATTGAAGGCTGGAAAGTGCCAGCCTGCGTAGTGAAAATCTAGGAAGTCAATGACGTGGCTGTAGAGCACACGGTCAATCACATTGCCGACTGCCCCACCCAATAAAAGAGACAAGGACAGGCAAAACAAGCTTTGGCCAGCATGCATGCGAAGCAAATAAATCATGACCAAGGCCGCAACTGTACCTAGCCCCGTAAAAAACCAGCGCTGCCAACCGCCTGCATCGGCCAGAAAGGAAAATGCAGCGCCTGGGTTGTGCACGCGAACTAAATTGAAAAATGAGGTGAGTGGCAAAGTCTCACCCAACTGAAACGAGCCAACGATGGCAATTTTGGTTAACTGATCTAGCAAGAGAATGATGAGTGCCAGTCCCAACCAAAGCCAGACGCCTGATCCAGATTTGAATGCGTTTTTGTTTTTTGCCATGGTGTCGATGTGAGGTGGATTAAAAGGCGAAATGAATGCATCAAGCAAACAAACGCTTTTCACCAGCACCATGCAAATTGCTGTCGCAACGGGCGCAGAGTGTGGGGTGCGCGGGATTGATGCCCACGTCAGGCGCGTAGTGCCAGCAACGTTCGCACTTGGTATCTTCACTCACGGACACTTTGACGGCCAAACTGTCGCCACCTGCCAAAATGAGTTGCGAGGTGATGAATACAAACTTCAAATCACTTCCTAAACTGGCCAGCAGGGCATGGTCGTCTGGCGCTGCTTGCAAAGTTACGCAAGCTTGCAATGACGCGCCCACTTTGCCGTCTGCACGCAGCGTTTCAATGTCTTTGTTGACCTGATCGCGAATTTCACGGATGCGAGCCCATTTGGCCAAAAGGGCTTGATGGGCTGTGCCCAAGTCGCTGTAGGTCTCCATGAATATGGACTCTGAACTGCCAAAGCTTTGCCAAGCTTCTTCTGCCGTAAAACTCAAGAACGGTGCCATCAATCGCAGCATGGCGTGCGTGATTCGGTGCAACACAGTTTGCGCGGAACGACGTGCCAATGATTTGGGCGCGCTGGTGTAGAGGCGGTCTTTCAACACGTCTAAGTAGAAGGCGCCTAAATCTTCAGAACAATACACCTGCAACTTGGACACCACGGGGTGGAACTCGTAGACCTTGAAGTGCGCCAAGATGTCGGCTTGCAGTTGTGCGGCCCGACTTAAAGCAAAGCGATCGATTTCTAACAGGTCGGCATCGGCCACAGCATCCTTGGCAGGATCGAAGTCGCTGACGTTGGCCAATAAGAAGCGCAGCGTGTTGCGAATGCGACGATAAGCATCGACCACACGCGCCAAAATTTTGTCGTCAATGTTGAGGTCGCCGGAGTAGTCGGTCGAGGCCACCCACAAGCGCACAATTTCTGCACCCATCTTGTCGCTGATCTCTTGCGGAATGACCACATTGCCTAAGCTCTTGCTCATCTTGCGGCCTTGACCATCGGTGGCAAAACCGTGTGTCAACAAACCGCGATAGGGTGCGCGATCGTAGAGCGCGCAGCCCAGCAACAAAGAGCTGTGGAACCAGCCCCTGTGTTGGTCATGGCCTTCCAAATAAAGGTCGGCTTCTGGGCCCACATCGTGGAAGGGGTTGCGATCGTACGCATCTTTGTGGCTGCCGCGCAGCACATGTTGGAAGGTAGATCCAGAGTCAAACCATACTTCTAAAATGTCGGTGCTCTTGGTGTAGTGGGCGGCATCTGCTGCACCCAAAATTTCTTCTGCTGTCACTCGGCTCCAAGCTTCAATGCCGCCTTGTTCAACGATGTGGGCGGCTTGGTCCAAGATCTCCATGGTGCGCGGATGCAATTCACCAGAGTCTTTGTGCAAAAAGAAGGGGACAGGCACGCCCCAGCTGCGCTGACGAGAAATGCACCAGTCAGGCCGATTGGCAATCATGTCGCGCAAACGCGTCTTGCCGTTTTCTGGGTAGAAGTTGGTTTGATCGATGGCATCCAATGCCAACTGACGCAAAGTTTTGTGTGCTTTGTCTTGCGTGAACACACCTGGACCTTCGTCCATGCGCACAAACCATTGCGCCGCTGCACGATAAATGACAGGCGTCTTGTGGCGCCAGCAATGGGGGTAGCTGTGAGTGATGCCGTAGGTGGCCATCAATCGATTGCTTTCACCCAACACCTCAATGATGCGGGGGCAAGCTTTCCAAATGTTCATGCCGCCAAACAAAGGCAGGTCTTCGGCATAACTGCCGTTGCCTTGTACGGGATTCAAGATGTCGGCGTAGGCCAAACCGTTGGCCACGCAAGAGTTAAAGTCGTCCACGCCATAAGCGGGCGATGAGTGAACAATGCCCGTGCCGTCTTGCGCGCTGACGTACTCGGCCACATACACGGGCGAGAAGCGTTTGTAGCCTTCATGCACGTCGTACAAAGGGTGTTTGAAATTCAAGCCGCCCAACTTGTTGCCGGTGGTGGTGGCCACCACTTGACCTTCGAGCTTGTAGCGCTCTAAACATTTCTCCACCAAAGACTCGGCCAATACCAACATGCCTTTGTCGGTGTTGACCAAGGCATAAACCAATTCGGGATTGACATTGAGGGCTTGATTGGCAGGCAAAGTCCATGCCGTGGTGGTCCAGATGACGGCAAAGGCCGATTTGGGCTGGCCTGGTAGCTCTGACAAATCAAAGGCCTTGGCCAATGCTGCTTTGTCTGCCGCTTCAAAAGCCACATCCAAGGTGTCGCTCTTTTTGTCGGCGTATTCAATTTCAAATTCGGCCAAAGAGGAGCCGCAATCGAAACACCAGTAAACAGGCTTCAAGCCGCGGTACACAAAGCCACGTTCAATGACGCGTTTGAAGGCACGAATTTCGCCAGCTTCATTGGCAAAGTCCATGGTGCGATAAGGGCGCTCCCAATCGCCCAACACGCCCAAGCGTTTGAAGTCTTCACGCTGCTGCTCAATTTGCTCGGTGGCAAAGGCACGGCTCTTGGCCTGCATGTCGTCGCGGCTTAATTTGCGGCCATGCAATTTTTCAATCGCGTTTTCGATGGGCAAGCCATGGCAGTCCCAACCTGGAATGTATTGCGCATCAAAGCCAGCCAATTGCTTGGACTTGACGATCATGTCTTTCAGCACTTTGTTGAGTGCATGACCAATGTGCAATTTGCCGTTGGCATAAGGTGGGCCGTCGTGCAGCACAAATAAGGGGGCACCTTGGCGGGCCACACGCAGTTTTTTGTAAAGGCCTTGGTCACTCCATGCTTTGGCCCAGGCTGGCTCACGCTTGGGCAAGTCGCCGCGCATCGCAAAAGCGGTGTCGGGCATGTTCAGGGTGGCACGGTAATTTGTTTTTTGTTCAGACATGGTTCAAAGCGTCATTGTGGGGTGGCTTGCAAAGCCATTGACTTAGCGGCGAAAAAAGCACGCGCATCGTCACAGTCCCTGGCAATGCCCACGGTGAGGGCTTCCAAGCTGTCGTACTTGAGTTCGTCGTGTAATTTGTGCAGCAAGTCAACTCGAATGATTTTACTGTAGCCCCCTTCTAGCCCCAGGTGGTCGGGCCAGTTGAGGCAATGGGTTTCTAGGAGGACCCGGCCACCATTGACATCATTGGGGTCTAGAGACGGACGAATGCCCAAATTGGCCACGCCTGGCAGGGGCTGGGGCGTTAAGCCATGGACTTCCACAATAAAGATGCCGCTTGCCGCTGGTTTCCAGTGGCTGAAGCGCAAATTGAGAGTTCGAAAGCCGTCATCGGCACCCTCTGCAGAGGCGCCTAAGCCACGTCCCAATTTTCGGCCGTGCACCACATGGCCACTCACACTGTAGGGTCGGCCTAAGAGACGGGCAACGCCGTGCATGTCGCCCCGTTCCAAGGCACCTCTGACTGCGGAGCTTGAAACTCTGAGTCCATGCACTTCGTAACTGTTCATGCGAGCTACATCGAAGCCTAAGCGCTGTCCCGCTGCGTCTAGCATGGCGTAATCGCCTGCGCGCTTGGCACCAAAGCGAAAATCGTCGCCGACCAACAGGTATTTGACGCCCAGTCCCTTGACCAAGACGGACGCCATAAAGTCTTCCGGTGCCTGGCTGGCCAAACGTTCATCAAAGGGCAGGACCACCACTTGATCAATGCCGCAACGCTCGAGTTCCAAAAGTTTGTCACGCAATGTGGCAATGCGGGCGGGTGCCATTTCAGGCTTGTTGTGCAGCTTGGCAAAAAAATCGCGGGGGTGAGGCTCAAAGGTCATCACACAGCTTGGCACGCCGCGGTGAGCGGCTTCGTTTTTCAAAAGGGCGAGCATGGCCTGGTGGCCACGGTGGACACCGTCAAAATTACCAATCGTGAGAGCACACTGGTGTGCTCTCTCTGGGTGGTTAAAACCGCGAAATACCTTCATGCCTGCTTGGTCTTTTCTCGACAACAACAGGCTCTATTGTGACCGAGCTTAGACAGGGCCTTTCAATCAGGCAAACACGCCAGCTGTTTCTTGCATGCTGGCAGATACCTCGCCCAAATGGTGCATGGTGTCCCCAAATGTCATTTCAAGCTGTGTTAATTTCTTGAAATAGTGGCTCACGATGTACTCATCTGTGACGCCAATGCCGCCGTGCAATTGCACAGATTGTTGGCCAACGTAGCGCATGGAATTGCCTAATTGGTATTTGGCACGGGCCATGGCTTGGTGGCGCTCCGCGGCTGGGGTGTTGAGTTTCAAGCTTGCGTAGTAGCTCATCGAGCGGCCCAGTTCCAGCTCCATCTTCATGTCGGCCACGCGGTGACGCAGGGCTTGGAAGGTGGCAATGGTGGTGTTGAACTGCTTGCGTGTGTTCATGTAATCCACAGTGATGGCCATGGTTTTGTCCATCACACCGACGGCTTCAGCACAGGCACAGGCAACCCCAATGTCAACGGCATGGCTCAAGGCTGCTTGACCGTCAAGTGTGACTAAATTTGCAGGAGTTTGATTGAGTTGCAGTTCCGCAGCGCGGCCTCCATCCTGGGTGCCATAGCCATGGGTTGTGCAGCCTGTGGCATCTTTGGCTACCAAGAACAGGGCCAAGTTGCCAGAGGCCATGGCTGGGACCAAAAAAGCATCGGCATGATCGCCCACAGCCACCAAACTCTTGGTGCCCGTCACCAGCCATTGACCGTTTTGTTGTTGTGCTTGGGCATCACATTTTTGGGTGTTGTAACGCGATTTGCGCTCTTGATAGGCCAACACCACAATGGCCTCGCCACCTGCCACTTTGGGCAACCACTGGGCTTTCAAAGCATCGGGTGCGTAGCCTTCCAGCACAGCGCCAGCGATGAGGGCTTGTTGCATTGGCTCTAGCACAATGCCGCGCCCCAGCTCTTCCATCACCACCATGCCTTCAACAGGGCCCATGCCCATACCGCCATGGTCTTCGCTCACATACAGGCCGCAAAGGCCCAGTTCTGCGAGCTCGGTGTAGGCTGCACGGTCAAAACCGCCAGCTTGTGTAATGGCGCGTCGGCGGTCAAATGTGTAGCCCTTGTCCACCCATTTGCGTACAGCGTCGCGCAGTTGTTCTTGGTCGTCTGAAAAATCGAAGTCCATGTTGTGTCCTTGTGTGCTTAGCAAATTAACCCAAAACTACCTGGGCCACGATGTTGCGCTGCACTTCATTGCTGCCGCCATAAATCGTGGTTTTGCGCATGTTGAAATAGTTGGCGGCCAAAGGAGCGTTGGACACTTCGTGTCCTGGGAAATCACCTTGCCAACCTGCATCCATCGCTTCAAAAATGAAGGGCAGGCTGAATGGGCCAGCTGCCAACATCATGAGCTCCGAGTAACGTTGTTGAATCTCACTGCCTTTGATTTTCAAGAGGCCCGCAATGTCTAGAGAATTTTTACCAGACTTCTCGGCAGACAACACACGCAATACCAACATTTCCAAAGCCACGATGTCGACTTCGAGCTTGGAAATTTCGTCGCGAAAGCGCATGTCCTCGTAGACGCCTTCGGTTTTGGCAATGCGCTTGAGGCGTTCGAGTTCGCGCTTGGCACGGTTCACGTCGGCAATGTTGGTGCGCTCGTGGGCCAGCAAATGCTTGGCGTAATTCCAGCCTTTGTTTTCTTCCCCAATGAGGTTCTCGGCGGGTACTTCCACGTTGTCAAACCAAACTTCATTCACTTCGCATTCGCCATCAAGCAACTTGATAGGACGAACCGTGATACCGGGGGTCTTCATGTCGATCAACAAGAAGGAAATGCCAGTTTGGGGTTTGCCTTCGTTGCTGGTACGCACCAAGCAGAAAATCCACTCGCCGTATTGGCCCAAGGTCGTCCAAGTTTTTTGGCCATTGACAATGTACTTGTCGCCAACACGTTCGGCGCGTGTTTTAAGCGATGCCAAGTCGGAACCGGAGCCAGGTTCGCTGTAGCCCTGGCTCCACCAAACTTCCCCGCTTGCAATGCCAGGTAGAAAACGCTTTTGTTGTTCTGCATTGCCAAAAGCCATGATGACGGGCGCCACCATGACCGGCCCAAAAGGTACCACGCGCGGCGCACCGGCCAATGCACACTCTTCTTCGAACAAATGCTTTTGCACAGCCGTCCAACCCGGACCGCCAAATTGCTCTGGCCAACCCCAACCTAGCCAACCCTTTTTGCCCAGAATCTTGGCCCAGCGCTGCAAGTCCTCGCGGCTCAGGCGCATGGCGCCGTGTACTTTTTGTGAAATATCGGCGGGTAAATTTGCTTTAACCCAAGCACGAATTTCCTCGCGAAACGCGAGCTCTTCGGGTGTGAATGCCAAATCCATGAAATGTGTCTCCGGTCAAAGCCAGTTAAATAGGAAAGATGCGTTTTTAGCACGACCGTGCACAAATACAGTGTCTTGGCTGCGACAAATTCAAATTTAACTGGCCCGAACAGGGATAATCCCAGTGTGAAAAACATCGTCATTTTGATTTCAGGGGCTGGCTCCAACATGGCGGCCATTGTTCAAGCCGCACACCAACAGGGGTGGCGAGAGCACTTGGGTGTTCAGGTTTCGGCCGTCATCAGCAACAAGTCCAATGCACCAGGCTTGACCTGGCTGAAAACTCATCCAGAGTTTTCTGGCATTCAAACCGATGTGCTAGAGCACACGCAATTTGATTCGAGAGAAGCTTTTGACCAAGCGCTCATCAAGCGCATTGATTTACACGCCCCGCATTTGCTTGTATTGGCTGGCTTCATGCGAATTTTGACGCCAGCTTTTGTGAGGCATTACACCGGGCGGTTGATCAACATTCACCCATCCTTGCTGCCTGCGTTCAAAGGACTTCATACCCATCAAAGGGCCATCGATGCAGGCTGCAAGTTTGCGGGCGCCACGGTGCACCAAGTCACGCCGGAGCTAGACGATGGCCAGATATTGGCACAGGCAGCGGTGCCAGTGTTGGCGAATGACACGGCAGAAGATTTAGCCGCCAGAGTGCTGACGCAAGAGCACCTTATTTACCCTGCTGCCGTGGCAGAATTTTTCAAATTTCAGGAAGTTGTTCGCCAAGCCAATTAAAGCGCGGCTGCACCACGCCATCGATTTCGACGTTTCCATTGAACATGGCAGCTGGCCGTACCCAAAGCCCTTGCTCTCCATACAGCGCTTTGTACAAAGTCATGGGCTCCAAGGACTCGCTGTGTCTCACGGTGCCCAGCACTTGGTACAACAAA
>CAJCDH010000062.1 GCA_903961095.1 uncultured Burkholderiales bacterium
CCCGTCGCTTGCAAAATACCCACCACGACAAAGGGATGGTCTGCATGCTCTGCATCCAAACTTTGGTAACCATGCGTTAAAACAATGTTGTCATTCAGTGCCAACTTTTTAGACTGCGCCACTTCTGCGCCCAAGACCACTTGGCGCATGCCCTCAGAGTTGAGTGAGGGGTCTGCAAAAGATTGACCCTGAAACCATGTCAATGGCCCACTCATGGTTCGGTAATATTTGAAAAAATCGATGGACGTCCCTAGAACAGGAAATCCCTCAAATGAATCGCCAAGTTGAATGGGCAAGGCCCATGACACGGCGGCCAAAGACTTGATTTTTTCAAAATCAGCATAGGCCATGTTTTGAGTGGGTTGGCCAATTTGAAACACACTGTAGAGCAACAAGTCGCTGGCACTGCCACGCGGCCCTACCACCAAATCGACACCACTCAGTGCATTGGCAAAGCTCTGCCTAGCATCTTGGCGCAATTGCTGCACGCTTAACAAGACCAACACCGACACAGAAATAGAGACCAACACCAAGCTCAGTGAATAGCGGCGCGACCAAGCACTTCTCAATGCCAATTTAAGCCACAGCACTTTGATTCTCCAAGCTAGACAAAAAATAACGGTGATCAAATTGATCAGCCAAACGTGTGTCGTGACTCACCGCAATGACACTGGCATTTTGTGCTTGCGCAGTTGACAACAAGAGCGTCATGAAATTGGCCTTGCTCTCCTCATCTAAAGCAGAGGTTGGCTCATCTGCAATGATCAGTGCAGGGCTTCCCATAAGAGCTCTGGCTGAGGCCACTCTCTGCTGCTCACCTACAGACAATTGGTGCGCTGGGCGGGTCATGAGCTGCCTCGATAAATGAAGTGAGTCACACAAAGAATGAACTTGCGCAGTGACGCTGCCGTGAAGGGCGATTGATTGTTGCGCTCGGCTGGGAAAAATTTGAGTGGGTAATTCAATATTTTCCTGAACCGACAAATAAGGAATCAGGTTAAATTGCTGAAACACAAGCCCAAGATTTCTGCCTCGGAATAAATCTCTTTGGGCGGCAGACATGTTATTCAAGTTGTGGCCCAAAACTTTGCAGAGCCCCTTTTGAACAGAGTGCACACCGGTTAGAAGGCTCAATAGAGTTGTTTTTCCGCTGCCGCTGCGTCCGCCCACAAACAAAGTCTGACCTTGCTGAAGGCTCAATGTGGGAACGCGAAGAAAAGCAGCCTTTGAAGGCCACGCAAACTCAAGCTCTTGAACTTCAATGGCCAATGTGGTCATGGTGAAAAATAAGGTTTGCTTGAGCGAACGGTGAAAGATTTTTGCCCTTTGTCACCGACCCACTCCACCTTGAGTTGATGCGATTTGATATGCGATTTGAAAAAAGGGAACGAAATTTTAGTCAGCGCTTGGGGGTTTAGGCAGATGAAGTGAAAGCTGTAATCGAGATCACTGTGGCCTTTTGGGGCAAGGCCTTTGAACATCGAAGATTCGGCTTTTGCTTCTTTTTGCTGACACTTGGCCTCTGCAGGCAATTCAATGAAATAGCCAGCGTCTTGGGCAGCGTTTTGCAGACGGGTCATGGCATCAGATTGGGCCTTGTTTTTAGGCAGATGCTCAAAACCCAAAAGGGCTTCCATTGGCATTTCCATCTCGCCCATCAGTGTTTGGCCTTCCAATTTCAATTGCAATTTGCCTTTACCGTGGGCGTGTTGGGCAAAAACACCCGTTGCCAAAAAACAGCCAAGCACACAGACACCCAGTTTTTTCATGACAATCCAATTCTAAAAATTCAATTTTTAATCTTCGCACAAGCAGCCAGATTTGGTTCTAATAGCCTTATGAAAATAGCATTTGCAAATTTCAATCGCAACAAAATCAGTGTGAAATGACGATGTTGATGGTCTGATTTAGGCATGGTGTTGCTGAGGCAATTGGCCATTCACAAAATAAGTCATGATGAGCCCCAGGCCTTTGCATTCAACCTCTTGGTGCGTACGCATCTCAAAGTGCCCCTTGATCAGCTCAAAGGTGCTGGGTGAGACTTGAACTTTGCCTGGCACTGATGTCGACTCCATTCGGCTGGCCGTGTTCACGGTATTTCCCCATAGGTCATAAGAGAACTTGCTGTGACCAATGATTCCTGCCACCACAGGGCCAGAGTTAATCCCTATGCGCATTTCAAAGTCAAGGCCGTGCTCTGTGTTGAAGTTGGCCAGATCCTCATGCATGCCAAGCGCCATCTTTGTAACTTGAATGGCGTGAGAGTCATCCACTGTGGGTAAGCCCCCTGCAACCATGTAGGCGTCGCCGATGGTCTTTATTTTTTCTAGGCCCAGTTCTGTGGCTCTGATATCGAAGCGTTTAAACAAATCGTTGAGCAGGAAGACCAGTTCTTCTGGGGTTTTCTGCGAGGACATTTTTGAGAAGCCGACCAAGTCGCTGAACAAGATGGTGGTATTCAAATATTTATCGGCAATATCAGTTTCACCTTGTTTCAGGCGATCTGCTATTGAGTTTGGCAAAATATTGAGCATCAGCTTTTCGGTTTTGTCGGTTTGAGTTTGCAGCTCTTTAGTGCGTTCCTTAATTTTGACTTCCAGCGTCTGGTTTTGCTCAAGGAGAATCTGCTGATTTTCTTCTTTTGCTTTAGCCAGCTGAGCTTGTGAAAACTTCAATCGACTTGCTACACCGCAAGTTAATACGATTGCTTGAATCAGTGTAAAGAAGGGGTATGCAATGCCATGAGCCAACTTCGACTCAATTCCTAGGATTTTTCCCATTAACTCCCAAAATGGACCCATGTAAGGATGTATCAACCCTAAAAGCGGTCCGATGACCGCTCCCACCATCATTGCGACGAGAAAGAAAATGATCCAAATATTGCCCCTGCGAAGCAAATCAAAACACAATACGGCAATTAGAATTTGATATACATATTGAGCATAGCTCGATATCATGCGCATCTTTAATTGAAAGCTTAAAAAATTATCAATGTCATTGAATGCTGCACTGCCAAAAAGACTAAAAGCCGCGTGCAAAAGAATGATCAGTATTTGGATGTAAATTATTGTCGACAATATTAAATGTACTGAATATAATTTAGGATAATTGAATTTTATTTTCAATATTGATCCCATATACACTTGAAATATGCACACGCTAAGAACCAAGGGGTAAATATAAAAATATGAATCGTCAAACCACTGTTGAGTCACTGGTGAACTTAAATAATTGATATCTACAAAGAACTCACCGAGTCTAGAGCCAGAATCAGAAATCGAGAAGTCGGCCAAGGTGGACAGAAATGAAAATAACAGCCATGCGCAAAACAAAATGTTTGACATGTCTCGATGAATTAATAAGTTAAAAATAGAAAAAATGAATATTGAAAGTATTCCCCCTGTCAGTATTCCTTCAATATAAATGGAGCCTCTGTCCATTTCAGATTTAAGCTGGTAGTTGCTTAATACAATATCGTCCTCAGAATTGGGGTCGAAATCCAATGGATGTTGAACAATTAAATTGACTGTGGCATTTTTTGGAATGCCAAATGAAACAGTGCGAGTTAGGCTTGACTTAGCTTCATCTTCGATAACTTTTTTAAAGCTATAGTTAAAGCCATTAAAATTTGATGTATCGAGCTTAAGTAATTGATTGTCGACATTTAATAAAAAGATTACGGCGTCTTTGTTCCAAAATTTTTTATTAATCGATATGCTTATGTCTTTATCTTCTGCATTTTTTATTTCTAGCTTGCTCCAGTAGCGACCCTCTGTGTTTTTAAAGTGGTCAGCATTTTGATATACATCTCCTAGCTTTACTATTTCTTCTGCAGTCAGCGAATTGTTTTTATCTAGAATAAATGCTTCAAATTTAATTGTTTGAATGAAAGCAGTATTTCCATCAAAAATAATGGTAGTTTTATTTTCAGCAAATGAGTTTAAGGCAAAGAAGATAGCAGCAATATAGATTAAATATTTTTTCATGATGCTTCTTTGATTGTTAATTCAAATTAAATCAAGGTTTCGTCTAGTCTGACTCTAACATGACCATCTTTTCTTGATTTATCACCTGTACAAATGAGCAGCTTGGCAGACTCAGGGGATGACCCCCATTAATCCTAGGCTGTAAGATGCCCAATTCACCCCACTTTCATATTTCCAATCTCTATCAATATGACGCTACAAGGCACCAGGCGTAAGGTCACTTACGTTGCCACCTACGAGGCGTTCGCTTTTTTGTTTGGCACGCTAGGCTTTTTTGGCTTCAGTGACAGCAGTCTTGAGCGTGCGGGAGCACTGGCTGTTTTTGGATCACTGTTTGCGGTGACTTGGAACTTTACCTACAACGCCCTGTTTGAACGCTGGGAGTCAAAAAGAACAACGCGAGGTCGTGGCTTTGGGCGCCGCGTGCTTCATGCGCTAGGGTTTGAAGTTGGCTTTTTGTTGGTGCTCATGCCAGCTGCGGCTTGGTGGCTAGAGATCAGTTATCTGCACTCGTTCGCACTCAACCTTGGCTTGAACGTTTTCTTTCTCGTCTACACATTTGCCTTTACGTGGTGCTTTGATCGCGTGTTTGGTCTGCCCGCATCTGCAGAATAAATGGAGTCAAATAAATGTTGATCTGACCCCAATAAATGTCCACAATTTATCATGCGCACCCACAAGCTATTTGCCACTCTTCTGATTTTGCTAAGCTGCAGTCTGCACGCTGCCACCCTGCAAGGCAAAGTGGTCAGCGTTGCAGATGGCGACACCATCACGGTTCTAGAAGCCAACAACACTCAACACAAAATTCGACTGCAAGGTATTGACGCACCTGAGAAGACGCAGGCTTTCGGTCAAAAATCGAAGCAGTCTTTAAGCCAGATGGTTTACAACAAGCAAGTCCGAGTTGAGTTTCAGAAGAAAGACAAATATGGCAGGATCTTGGGTAAGGTGGTCTACAACGAAACAGACGTTTGTTTAGAGCAAATTAAATTAGGAATGGCTTGGCACTACAAGCAATATGCTTCTGCACAGTCAAAAGAAGACCGGGAACATTATGCTCAGGTTGAACTTACCGCTCGGAGCCAAGCGGCAGGACTTTGGAAAGACAAACAGCCTAGCCCACCTTGGGAATACAGAAGAATGAATAAGTAATTGGCCAGCATCAACTGTAAATTCATTCATCCGCCTGGGCGGCGCATGTTCAGTCAAATGCGGCTCGTTCTGAGCGCATCCAAGTGTAGGCAACGCCCAGGCCTGCTGTAGCGCCTGTCGAACGGCGTACCAATGGGCTGCTTTCGTTGGCTGCGCCGGCAACGGTTTCTAGTCGCGCAAAGCCAAACATGTTCCAGTCTCTTCCAAGGCTGCGCGAAAACGCTGTGCCCAAACGCCACGACACCAAACCGCTTTCAGCTGCATAAGCAGGGCGCAGGGCAGTGGCTTCTGAGCTGCGTACTTCATAGAAAGTTTGTGCGAGACGTGTGTCGGCAACGATGGCGCTGACCGATGCGCTGTAACGCCAGCCGCTGTCGGACCGCCTTGAGTAGGTGAGCTTGGGCTCAAAGCTCCAACCCCGATGGGCAGCCTTGTCGCTAAGGTCTAGCACTGCGCGCACTGGAAACTCGGCACCCAGACGGCCACCCCCAGGTGCTGCGCCAAGATCCCACTTTAGGCGAGGCCCTAACTCCACCAAGGTGCCCAGCTTGCGCATGCCTTGGCGAGCGTCAATGGTCTCGCTTCCTGCGCCAAAGGCTCCGGCAAAACCTACGTCCAACTCTAAAGTGTCCGTCTTAAAGGCACGGATTCCTGCCGTATCGCGGTCGGCTCTGAGCACATCTCCGCGGTAAATGAAGTAAGGCAGCGCCAGGGCCCTGTTGACCTGCTGATTTGCACCCGGATAGGCGCTCTGTGATACGCCCAGTGCAACGCCACCCAACTCCCAAAGTGGTGCGGCGCCCTGCAAAGGCGCGGCCTGCGCTAACGCAACAGTGCTGAGTGCCGAGCAGCAGGCGGCGAAGATGCCAAACGGCAAGC
>CAJCDH010000063.1 GCA_903961095.1 uncultured Burkholderiales bacterium
GTTGATCTGCCCCCAATTGTTTGACCCGAATTAGTCTTTGGGGCGGAAGCTTATTTCTAGAACCGGGGGAACTCGTCCATCTTCATCGCGGGGGAGGGAGCCAGTTTTGTCGATGGCTTTAAGTACGGCTTCGTCCCAGGCTTTGTTGCCGCTGCTAGACAAAAGTTTGCGGCTCAGAATGGTGCCATCTGGCGACGTGCGAACTTCGACTTCCGCTTTTGGATTGCCGGCCACATCTTCGGTGAAGGTGATGTTGGGTTTGATTCGTGCACGAATGCGTCCTGCATAGCCCGCAGAGGGCCCTGAGGATTTCAAGGCTGTTCCTTTGGCCTTCTCATCGCCCGATGCACCCGCCATGCCTTGCATGCGCTTGAGATTTTCATTGCGAAGTACCTCGGCGCGCTTTTCTTCAGCCGCTAATTTCTTGGCTTCTTCCTTGGCCTTGGCTGCAGCCTCTGCTTTCTTTAGAGCCTCTTCTTTTTTCTTCTTCTCTACTTCCTTGGCCTTTTCCTTTTCATTCTCTCTGGCCTTCTCTTTTTCTAATTTTTCTTTCTCGAGCTTGTCTTTTTCAAGTTTCTTTTTCTTTTCTAAATCTGCTTCTTTTTTTTCTTCTTGTTTCTTCTTTTCTTTTTCTTTTTTCAGCGCAATGTCTGCCGCTTCTCGCTCTGCAGCGACATTGACTTTGGGCGGACTGGGTTGCACTGGCTTGGGCTCTGGCTTGGGTTGTAGCTCAGGCTCTGGCTTGGGCTGTACGGCCTTCACAGGTTCTGGAGGTTTAACGGACTCCGGCGGCAAAGGCTCGTTGGCGGCAGGAGCTGCTTCAAGAGGCACCGCAGACCACAACTCTGCTGATGCCGATAAGGTGTTCGGCTCGGTCTTCCATTGAACACCCCAAGTGAGTGCCGCCAAAAGCAACAAGTGCATGAACAATGCAAACGACAGCGAACGAGCAAATCCACCGACAGGCGGCGGCGCAAACTCGTTGTGGGCTATGGCATTCATTGGTTGCAACGCATCTTCAATGACAGATTAGTGAGTTCAAGGTGCAAGTTGAACAGACAAGCCCACTCGCTGAATGCCAGCTCGCTGAAGGGTGTCCATGACCTTCACCACAGTTTCATATTTCACGTTGCGATCTGCGCTGATCACCACCGCAGAATTGGCTTGACCTGTTTGCGCAACACGCACCAAATTGGCCAAACTGTCTAGATTGGTTTTTTGAGTTTTGCTGTCTTTGACCATTTCAAGACTGTCGTCTTTTTGCACCACAATTTGAATCACTTGATCGGGTTGTTTGGCAGCATTGCCCACACTTGGCAAATCAACCACACTGGGTGAGATCATGGGTGCCGTCACCATGAAAATAATGAGCAGTACCAACATCACATCGATGAAGGGCACCATGTTGATTTCATTGATGGTGCGCCTTCCTCGGCCGCGGGTAGAAACAGCAGGCATGTGTATGCTCCCTGAAAATCAGTGACCAGAAGCTGAAAAACCAGAGCTTGCAGGATTGACACCACCAGAGCCTGCCGAGCCCCCCAAACTTCTTTGCAAGATATTTGAAAACTCTTCAATGAATGTTTCTAATTTAATGGCCACGCGGTCAATGTCGCGTGCAAAACGGTTGAATGCCACCACGGCTGGAATGGCCGCAAACAGACCAATGGCTGTGGCCACCAAAGCCTCTGCAATGCCGGGTGCCACGGTCGCTAAAGTCACTTGTTGCATGCTGGCCAAGCCCGTGAAGGCATGCATGATGCCCCACACTGTGCCAAACAATCCTACATAAGGCGATACTGAACCAACTGAGGCTAGGAAAGACAACTGAGCTTCTGCCACATCCATCTCTCGCTGAAAACTGGCTCTCATGGCGCGACGTGCGCCATCTAGCAAAGTGCCTGGGTCGGAGATTCGACGCTCGCGCAGTTTTTGATATTCCCGCATACCGCTTGCAAAAATACGCTCCATCGGGCCCGCCAATTTAGAATTTTGAACAGCGGCAGCAAACAAATCATTCAAGCTGGTGCCAGACCAAAATTGCTGTTCAAACTCTTCATTCAAAGTTTGAATTCGTTTGATGGCAGTAAGCTTGCGCACGATGGCAGCCCAGCTTGCAATAGAGATGGCCATGAGAATGACCATGACCAGTTGCACCACAAAGCTGGCATGTAACACAAGTTGAATGATGGACATATCTTGGTTCATTGAAGTGCTTCCAATATTTGAGCCGGAATGCGGCCGGGTTTCATGGTTTGGGTGTCGACCCAGCCAATTCTGATGCTGCCCTCGGCCAAAAGCTTGCGCTCGCCGTTGACCAAATGCCAAGCTTGTTGAGTTAACACCACGCTGGCACGGCCAGCCTCTGAGGTTTGTGCTGTGACCTCTAGCAAGTCGTCAAGTCGCGCAGGAGAAAAATACTTGATATGCGTTTCGCTTACTACAAACATGCCGCCGCTCTTGTCTTTCAAAGATTGCTGCTCAACCCCTAAAGAACGCAGCCATTCGGTGCGGGCACGTTCAAAGAACTTCAAGTAATTGGCGTAAAAGACAATACCACCTGCGTCGGTATCTTCCCAGTAAATTCGAATCGGAAATATGAAGGTGGGTTTCATGCGCGCGCGCGACCTGCTTGCCTGTCTGCTTGAACTTCGTGCGGGCGCAGTTGGGGCGCCAAACCTTCCAACACTGCGTTCACATATTTATGACCATCGGTGCCGCCAAATTCTTTGGCCAATTCGATGCACTCATTGAGGCTCACACGCCAAGGTACATCAAGGCAATGCTTCATCTCGAACACGCCTATCCACATGGCGGCGCGTTCAATGGGAGAAATTTCAGCCATGCTCCGATCGAGCAAGGGCAAGATGAGTTTGTCCAATTCGCTGGCATGTTCTGCGCAACCATACAAGAGCGCGTCGTAGTGCGCAGAGTCGGCTTTGTGAAAACCAGACAGATCACGAGTGAACACGTCTATGTCGGAAGCCTCATTTTTACCAACCAGTACTTGGTAGAGGGCTTGTAAAGCAAACTCGCGCGCACGACTGCGAGCCGATTTGCTGGCTGACTTGCCAGGTTTGCGGCTTGAGGGCTTGGCAGGCTTGAAGGCCTGAGCCACTGACGCAGAATTTTCAGGCAACTCACTCATGCCAGTTCCTCATCGTCCAAATCTTCATCGCCTACAGACAGGTCTTCCATGAGCATGGCCATCTCAACGGCCACCCTTGCTGCATCACGACCCTTCTCACTTTGCCTTGTGATGGCTTGTTCTAAATTCTCGGTGGTGAGAATGGCGTTGGCAATAGGCACGTTGTAATCAAGCGCAATGCGACTCACGCCTGCGCCAGATTCATTGGCCACCAATTCAAAGTGATAGGTTTCTCCACGAATGATGCAACCCAAGGCAATCAAGGCGTCGTACTCGCCGCGCTCGGCCATGGCTTGCAAGGCAATGGGTACCTCTAAGGCGCCTGGCACCAGCACATGGTCGATATCATGTACACCTAAGTCTTCCAGTTCACGAATACAAGCCACGGCCAACGCATTGGTGATGTCTTCGTTGAAACGGGCTTGTACGATGCCAATGTGCAGCCCCAAGCCGTCCAACTCTTGTTCAATACCTTTGTCTGCGCCTTGCATATTTATTCCTTAGGGATGTAACCGGTCACTTCAACGCCATAACCGGCCATGCTGGGCATGCGTCGGGGTTGGCCCATCAACTTCATTTTTTGTACGCCACACTCACGCACAATTTGAATGCCTACACCGTAGGTGCGCAAATCCATTTTGCTTTTGTTGGGTGCTTGGGCTGAACGGGCGCGGCCTTCAAATTGGGCAAGTAATTTTTCGGCACTCTCGCCGCAATTGAGCAACACTGCCACGCCATGCCCTTGTTTGTTGATGAAGTTCAAGCTGTTTTCCAAGCTCCATGAGTGCATGCTGCGCCCCACTTCTAAAACATCGAAGACAGACAGGGGTTCGTGAACACGAACCGGTACTTCGGCATCTGGATGCCATTTGCCTTTGACCAAAGCCAAGTGCAAAGATTGGCTAGGCTTGTCTTTAAAAGCATGCGCTGTGAACTCGCCGTGGGCAGTTTGTAAAACGCGCGTGCCTACTTTTTCAACCAAGGATTCGGTGCGGCTGCGGTATTCGATGAGGTCGGCAATGGTGCCAATTTTGAGACCGTGCTCGGCAGCAAAAATTTGCAGGTCTGGCAAACGAGCCATGGTGCCATCGTCTTTCATGATTTCGCAAATCACGGAAGAGGGGCTGCAGCCTGCCATGGTGCCCAAATCGCAACCGGCTTCGGTATGACCAGCACGCATGAGCACGCCGCCATCCACCGCTTGCAATGGGAAAATGTGCCCTGGTTGCACCAAGTCTTTGGCGGTGGCATGGGCTGCCACAGCGGCCTTGACGGTCAATGCGCGGTCAGCGGCTGAAATGCCAGTGGTCACGCCTTCGGCAGCTTCAATGGAAACGGTAAAAGCCGTGCTGTACACCGTGCCATTGCTGGCTGCCATAGGCGGTAAATTGAGATGTTCACAACGCTCGCGCGTGAGTGTGAGGCAAATGAGGCCTCGACCAAATCGGGCCATGAAGTTGATGGCCTCTGCCGTCACATGCTCGGCAGCAATGAGCAAGTCGCCTTCGTTTTCGCGATCTTCATCATCCACCATGATGACGATACGGCCTGCTCGCAAGTCGGCAACGATGTCTTCAATGGGAGAGATTTGTACAGGCGTCAGGGGACGCTCAGAATTCGTCGTCATGTCACATCTTTCAAGGGTGCGGGCCAGCCGCATAGGCTGACGAAAGGGAGTTGGCAGAAGCATCGTTGCCGAGCATGCGCTCGACATAACGTGCGATCAAATCGATTTCCAAATTGACGGGGCTGCCTGTTTGCAAAGTGCCCAAGGCGGTGTTGTCGATGGTGTGCGGAATGAGGTTGATGCTGAATTCGCAGCCATCGGGTAAGTCGGACACTTTGTTGACGGTGAGACTGACGCCGTTGATGGTAATAGAGCCCTTGTAGGCCAGGTACTTGCCCATGCCAGTGGGCGCTTGAATGCGCAGCTCCCAGCTTTCACCGACCTGGGCAAAGTGAGTGACGAGACCAATGCCATCGACGTGGCCCGACACAATGTGGCCACCCAAACGGTCGTGTGCGCGCAAGGCTTTTTCTAAGTTGACCTTGCCAAGTTGGTCTAAGCCACAGGTTTTGTCGAGTGACTCGGCTGAAATATCGATGGTGAACTGATGCGCTGCAAGGTCGAAGGATGTGACGGTCATGCAGGCGCCATTGATGGCGATGCTGTCCCCCAGGCCAACGTCATCCAGGTAGCCCGTGGGCACCTCAAGAGTGAGTCGCTTGCCATGGCTTAAAGAGCTGCCCAGGTCGTGGAGGGCGGCGATACGCCCCACGCCGGTGATGATTCCGGTAAACATAGAGCGTATTTTCGCAGGGATTGGGCCTGTTTAGGCCTGGACCCTTGCTAAAACCCGCAAATCTTTTCCGATTAGCTGTACTTCGGTGAAGGTGAGTGACAAGCCCTGTGACAAGTGCTCCAGTGGCCCCCAATGGGCCATGCCTTGGCCCATGCCTAGCATTTTGGGCGCCAGATAAACCAAAAATTCATCGACACAAGCTTCCCGGATGAGCGAACCATTGAGCTTTTGACCAGCCTCAACATGCAACTCGTTGATTTCACGCTTGGCCAGATCAGTCATGAGGGCTGGCAAATCGACCTTGCCTTGTTGATTGGGCAAGACCGTAATGTGGGCACCCTGAGCTTCGAGTGCAGCTCTTTTTTCGGGGTGGTCTATGGCCGCATAAATCCAGACATTTCTGGGCCACTGCGAGTTGGGCTGATTGTGTTGAAACAATTTGGCCGAAAGGGGTGTTTCCAAACGGCTGTCCACAATGACCAAATGCGGCATGCGGGGTGAGTCGCCTAGGTTGGGGCAAAGGCGAAGATCAAGCAGAGGATCGTCTTCTAAAACGGTGCCGATGCCAGTGAGAATGGCGCAGGCGCGAGCCCGCCAAGCATGCCCATCTGAGCGAGCCTCAGCACTCGTAATCCATTGGCTTTGGCCGTTTTGCAGGGCAGTTTGACCATCTAAAGAGGCGGCAATTTTCATACGCACCCAAGGTTTTTGACGCTTCATGCGACTCAAAAAACCTGGGTTTTGTTGTTCTGCAAGATGGGCACCATTGCCCACTTCAACTTCAATGCCTGATGCCCTTAAGCGATCAAACCCTTGGCCAGCAACCAAAGGGTTGGGGTCAGCTAGTGCGGCTACCACTTTGCCAACTTTGGCATGAATGAGCGCATCGCAGCAGGGGGCGGTGCGGCCATGGTGAGAGCAGGGCTCGAGAGTGACATAAGCAGTGGCACCTGTCACGCAATGTCCGCGGCTTTCGGCATCTTGCAGGGCCACAATTTCGGCATGCGGTCCGCCAGCCGCTTGTGTGTGGCCTTGACCCAAAATTTGGCCATGCGCATTCACAATGACGCAACCCACCCTGGGATTGGGCGAAGTGATTCGCATGGCCTTGTTGGCCATGTTCAGGGCTTCGAGCATGAAGGGGCTAACTGACATGGGGGTCTGTGTAGGGATCGGAAGATGCCAAGGATACGACATGTTAGAGGCCAACCCAAGAGGGTGTGCTGGCTCGTCTGATCTGCCAACTCAGTTCGAGAGAGTTATCTGGCTTGTCTGGGTTGGGCCATTTCACAGAAATTTGCAAAATTTGAAGCAGATTGGGATTTGCATTTGGGGTCGAGATACTTGTCATGTGCCAAGTTCTTTCAAATTCAACGCCGATTTCGGAGTTGAGGACTGAGGTCCCATTTGAACTCTGAAACAGCGAAACACAAAATGCGGTGGGCACTTGCCAGCATTCTGCAAGATCTTGCGCCAAGTGGCTGGCAAGGTCCAAATTTCTTTGCGATTGATTGGCTGCCATGCTGGCGATGCTGAGTTGAAAGACCCCCGAAAGACCGATTGCCAAAATGGCACTTGCAAAAATAGCTTCAAGTACCGTGAAGCCGAGCAGCTTAGGTCGATGCTCTTTGTTTTGCAAAGTTTTGAATGGCATGACTAGAACCCTGCATTTTTCCAAGAGCCAGAAACACGCTGCACACGTCTCGCGTCAATGCCAGCAGGCCAGTCGTAGTGGTAGGCCTCAGGATTGGACGTGAGGAGTGGCACTGGATTCTGGCATGCGTTGGCGCTTTGAAAATAAACCATGCCTGTGATGGCTGCTGAGGTGGCAATCTGCGGGCATTGAACAGCGCAAGCATTGGCTGAAAAAATCAAAACAACAGGCGAATTTTGCGAGCCCAAACTTTGCGTCCATGTGTGCGGACTGTCAATCCAATACACAGACCTGCTTGGTTGTGTCAGATTGCTTAAGTCATTTTGGACTTGGGCGTCTGAAATGGCTTTGAGTTGAGCGGGTGAAATGCTGCCAAACAATTTTTGCCATTCAAGGGGAATGCATCCTGTTGGTTTTGTTGGGGGCGATATTTCTAATGGGGGTGGTATCCAAGGCGAACTGAGCGGAATGTAGACACTTTGCTGAACCGTGGCGCGACTGCCCACGCCCGCCTGTTCGGCATTCAAACTGACTTGCGCCATGATTTTGACTTTGTGAGGAGACATTTTGACATCCCTTACAAACAGCACAAATGAATTGGCGGGATCAATCGATTCAGGCCATTGTAATTCTGCAATGCGTTGGTCAAAGTTACCCAACGCCAACGCCAACGCCAACCCTGATCCTGACCACTTTAAACACTGCCATTGAAGCGCAGCATGGCTGGCTGGACATTGGCTGCGAGATGCGTTGCGCCAGAAGGCTGTGTCAATGGCAATGTCTTGACCCGAGTAAGTGCTGTCAATGAGGGCAATGCTTGTCTCTAAGAGCGACTCACTGTTGGCGAAGGCCTGCGCAGCGTAAAACTGTTGCTGGCTTCTTCGGGTTTCTGACATCACTGACCGCAAGGTCATCCAAGCGAGCAAGCTCGTGATGAAGATCAAACAACTTGCCGTCCAAAGGGTAGCCATGCCGCCTTGTTGCTTCATGCGTCAGTATTTCGGCAATAGGGCGTGACATTGCGCGAGCGGGAGCTTACATTGCGCAGCCTGACGCTGCGGCGCGATGTGATGGCGACTTTTTCCGATGCCATTTGACTGCGTACCTCAATGCTCAAAATAACATCCTGATTGAGCAAGTCAGAGCTGCACAGGAGCTTTACTTTAAACGCCACAACTTCCAAATTCTGAGGTTTTGTGAGTCCGGTCCATTGGCCTTCTTTGCAGAGTGTTTTCATTTGTATTTGATTGGCATTGAAACGGAAACCACTGCATTCGTTATTTTCTTTAATGCCATTCTCGTTGCGATCCATGCTGAACAAAATTTGTTGTCCAGTGACATCAAAGTCCTCAAGTGCGCCACAAAATTGGCTGGAACACAGAGGGTCTTGCAAGCCCATACCTGTAAGTTTGACGCCCTGAAAATTAGCCTGCCTAAGGTCATGTATCAGGGTGTCCATGAGGGCACTGCTTTCTTGTTGTGCATGACTCCTTTGTAAGATTTGACGGCTTTGCTGCCATTGAAAATTGACCCAAAATGTGGCCGCACTCAGCACACTCAAGCCGATGGCAATTCCAATCAAAAGATTTACCATTTCCAGCAATTTCCGAGGTCGTTCAATGCGGACGCGTTGCTGGTTCTTAGCAATTGGGCATTGGCCGAAACGTGCAGGCTCATGCTGCTGCAAGTTAAATCACGACTTTGCATGCCAACGGCCGTAGCGTGCAGGATGTAGTTTTGCGCATTACTGCTCTGAATGCTTAAAACGTAGTGTCTTGAGATGGAGTGCATGCCTGTCCAATTCAGTTCGCTCAAGGAGCTTGCATATTGGGGATGCAAGCCGCGCCATTGCAATTGGCGCAAGTGCAATTGCATGAGTGAATTTTGGGCGTCTTGGCGCCTGGTTGTTTGCCAGTGCAACTCAAGCTGAGGCAAGGCAATGCCCATGAGGATGCCGATAAGCGCAATGCTGACGAGACTCTCGATCAGAGTGAAGCCTGTGTTGTTAGAACAAGCCGCTTGGGGCGTGGCTTGGTGGGTCGTGGGCTGAGTTGGCCTGTATAGATGAAGCTTGGACAGAGGGCGCATTTGCAGAGCATGCATCTTCAGTTCATTTGGCAAGTTGCATTGGATTGCACGCACTTCAAAATGACAGTCAATGCCATTGCTTCGATCTGTCATGCATTCAAGCTCTTGGCATGAAATTGACTTTGAGTTTGCATGGCTTCAGCTTGATTGAAACGCTGTTCATATTATGGGTGTTGGCCATTCTTTGCGGCACGCTTGCTTTTTCATTTCAGCAATTGCAAGACCGGGTCCAAATTCAATCAGCTTCGCAAGCCTTGCTCAGCGATTTTTTGAGCGCAAGAACCGAAGCACTGCGTCGTGAAAGACGCGTGACCCTTTGTGCGGCAGCGCTTGACACAGGGGAGCTAGCTAAACTGCCCAAAGCCTGCGCTGCCACTAGCAGCGCATCAGCTTGGCATCAGGGTTGGTTGATGTTTGAGGACGTCAATAGCAATGGCTTGTGGGACATCGGCGAGGAGCTATTGCAACAGCGATCACGCATGAACTTCAATGTCTCGGCTAAAGGCAATTCCACAGTCGATCGGTATGTTTCGTTTGGGCCGAATGGCCGCAGCTTGTCTTTGAATGGTGCATTTCAAGCTGGAAGCATTACTTTGTGCACCCGCGGCATGAGGGCTCAAGAGGCTTGGTATTTGGTGGTCAATGGGCTTGGCCGATCTCGCTTAGACAGGGGGCAGATTGAGGCCTGCCCTTGAATTACTTGCTAACTTCGTCAACCAGCAATTTGAAGTCATCGATGTCTTCAAAGCTGCGGTACACACTTGCAAAGCGAACATAGGCTACTTTGTCGAGTTTTTTAAGTTCGCGCA
>CAJCDH010000064.1 GCA_903961095.1 uncultured Burkholderiales bacterium
AATCATGGTGAAATGGCCATTCGAAAAACGCAACGCCTGATCGCGCGTGGTGGTGAAGCTAAACAAACGATCAGTCCAGTGATGAACACTGAGAACTTTTTCTTCTAAAAATGCACTCATAAAACCTAGGGATTTAAACTAAACAAGCCATTTTCGGGCTTATTTGCATGTATTGGAAATACAATAATTTTATATCCCTATACCCAGCTCATTTTAAGAATAATCAAGGAACATCATGGCACGCACAGTTAAATGCATCAAATTGGAAACTGAAGCCGAAGGTCTAGACTTTCCACCCTACCCTGGTGATTTAGGCAAACGCATTTGGGAAAACGTCAGCAAAGAGGCGTGGGCAGCTTGGCTAAAGCATCAAACCATGTTGGTCAACGAAAACCGCTTGAACTTGGCCGATGCCCGGGCACGTCAGTATTTGGCACGCCAAATGGAAAACCATTTCTTTGGCTCAGGCGCCGACGCAGCCCAAGGTTATGTCCCACCCACCAGCGCCTAATTTTCACGCAAGTCATTGGCAACACAGAGCACCCAGCCAAAGCACTTGGCACGCTTTAGACACTGCATTTGGTCAGGGTGAGTCTTTTCTTGAAACGCTTGAGGCGTGGCAACAAACAACAGACTCACCCCAGCAACTTTTTTATACCGCCTTCAGCACCGACGCTCCCATTCATCTGGCGCCTGCTCTAGCAACTGCATGTGTAGGCCTACTGCCAGGTGTGCACCGCTTTGAGTTTCAACATGGCCGAGTGCAATTGACTTTGTGCATTGGGGGAGCACCCCAAATTGCCAGAGAAATTGACTTCGCATGCAATAGCATGAGTATTGACAACCTCGATATTTGGGGCGCTAAAAATTTAGCGCGATTGTGCAGAGTAGGCACTCAAATTGAGTGGCAAAAAACTTCTCCCAATGGGATTGCCCAACTCAAGGAGGCTGGTTTTCAAATCGATGAATCACAACACCGTGCCTGTTACAAGCCACCTTGGCAAATTAAAACGGTCCTTCGTCTAAGCCAAGACGCGCTCGCCCCTCACCTCTTATCCAACGAAAAGAATGTGGTCGTGATTGGCGCAGGCTTGGCTGGATCGGGAGTAGCCCACAGCCTAGCCAAAAGAGGTTGGAACGTGACGGTTCTAGACCAAGGAGACGCTTTAGGCGCTGGGGCATCTGGCTTGCCAGCAGGCATTTTTGCGACACATATTTCGCCAGACAACAACGTACTCTCGCGCATCACCCGAGATGGTGTGCGCGCCACCATGCGGCGTGCACAGTCGTTGCTTCAGAGAGGGCAAGACTGGGATGTTTCAAGCTTGTTAGAACACCGCTATGCTGGCAAACGAGAATTACCTCAAGGCGATCTCTGGCCTCTATCAGGTCACGAATGGAGCACGCAAGCTAGCACGCCACAAAAGCTAGCGGCAGGCTTGGCTGAAAATTCCCACGCAATTTGGCACAACTTTGCTGGGTGGCTTCACCCCCAAAAATTGGTACAGGCGCAGTTAAAGCATGACCACATCGAGGTAAAAACCGACCACAAAGTAGACAAGCTCCTTGTTTATCAAAAGCAATGGCATTGTTTAGATGCCAAAGGGCAAGTCATGGCCCAGGCCCCACATGTGGTCTTGGCCAATGCCTACGAAGCTCAAGCTTTGATCGACAGCATTGAGCTTTCATTGGAGGATTGGCCGCGCCCTCATTTACCTGCAACTGCGCTTCGCGGACAAATAACCATGGGTCCGATGCAT
>CAJCDH010000065.1 GCA_903961095.1 uncultured Burkholderiales bacterium
CCGCCGAGGGCTATGAGCCCACCCAAAACGTCGACGAAGCCGACCTCATTTTGTTCAACACCTGCTCGGTGCGAGAACGTGCTCAAGAAAAAGTCTTCAGCGATTTAGGCCGGGTCAAGCACCTCAAAGAACGCGGTGTGCTGATTGGCGTGGGCGGCTGCGTGGCCAGCCAAGAGGGCGCAGACATTATCAAACGTGCTCCTTATGTCGACGTGGTGTTTGGCCCTCAAACATTGCACCGATTGCCCGAGCTCTTGGCTGCTCGCAGCGCCAAAAAGCGCCCGCAAGTGGACATCAGCTTTCCTGAAATCGAGAAGTTCGACCATTTGCCACCCGCCAAAATGGATGGCCCCACAGCTTTCGTGTCCATCATGGAAGGTTGCAGCAAATATTGCAGCTATTGTGTGGTGCCCTATACGCGCGGCGAAGAGGTCAGTCGCCCCTTCGAAGACGTACTGGTCGAAATAGCGGGCTTGGCTGAACAAGGCGTGCGCGAGATCACCTTGCTGGGTCAAAACGTCAATGCCTATCGCGGCAAAATGGGCGATACATCAGAGGTGGCCGACTTTGCCTTGCTCATTGAGTACGTCGCCGACATGCCAGGCATTGAGCGCATTCGCTACACCACCAGCCACCCCAACGAGTTTACCCAGCGACTCATTGATGTCTACGCCAAGGTGCCCAAATTGGTCAGCCATTTGCACCTGCCCGTGCAGCATGGCTCGGACAAAATTTTGATGGCCATGAAACGCGGCTACACCGCGATGGAATACAAAAGCACCATTCGCAAACTGCGCGCCATTCGACCAGACATGGCCATGAGCAGTGACTTCATTGTGGGCTTTCCCGGCGAAACCGACGAGGACTTCAACAAAATGATGAAGCTCATTGACGATGTTGGCTACGACACCAGTTTCAGCTTCATCTTTAGTCCTCGCCCTGGCACCCCTGCAGCCAACTTGCACGACGACACAGCGCATGATGTCAAGCTAAAGCGTTTGCACCATTTACAAGCCACCATTGAAGCCAATGTCAAACGCATTGGTGATAGCCGTCTAAACACAGTGCAACGCATTTTGGTAGAGCGCCCCGCGCGCAAAGACGCCACCGAAATGGCAGGCCGTACCGAATGCAACCGCGTGGTCAATTTTCCGGCCGGCCCCAACGGCATGCGCTTGGTGGGTCAGATGGTTGACGTGCGAATCAACACGGCTTTGTCTCATTCATTGCGCGGTGATTTGGTGTTGTCCGAATAATTCAACGCAAAGCCATCAGCCTCGGTGTCGGTAGCTCATGCGCCAGAAACATGGCGGCGAAAGTCGCCATGTGCAATTCTTTCTCGGCCTTCTAGCGACCAGTTGTAGACATACACTCGCGCCTTCACCCATTGAAGTGCCTGGCCTTGCTGCCACTGCACATCCACAGTCTGGCGCAAGTACATCGAGTTTTCAACCGAATGAGGATCGACCTCTTCCAGGGCATCCAAATGTGCCCAATGTGCTGCTTCAATTTTGTAAAGCTCTCCAGCCACCGACCCTAATGGCGCAGACAAGGCACCCGATACCAAGAGCGCGGGATACTCTCCCAAACTGAACAAAGCGCCCTGCACCGAGGCTGGCCCCAAACACTTTGCACCGCGCATGTGATGGTGATTGCTAAGACCAGACAAAAGCGTGCCGTAGACGAAGAGCAGATCGCTGGCTTGTGGTGCATCATTGAGAGAAATCATTTTCATCCCTTGAATTTTGCGTTAAAGTGATTTCATGAGAGCAGAACAAAATGAGCGCTTCACGCGCATTGGTCAAGGTACACCTTGTGGCGAAATGCTACGCCATTACTGGCACCCCGTGGCACTCATCGACGAATTTGATCCCAAACTTGACCCGCGCATGGCCATCCGGCCTGTCAAAGCAGTTCGCTTGCTGGGTCAAAATTTGGTCTTGTTTAAAAACGCCCAAGGCGATTTTGGTTTGCTCGACCGCGACTGCCCGCATCGCGGCGCCGACTTGGCCTACGGCCGCAACGAAGGCGATGGCCTGCGCTGCCCCTTTCACGGATGGAAATTTGACGTCAATGGCCAGTGCCTAGAAACACCCGCAGAGCCCAAAGGCAGTGTTTTGTGCACGCGCATCAAACAACGCAACTACCCCGTGCAAGAACGCAGCGGTATTTTGTTCGCTTGGATGGGCCTTGAAGGCAGCACTCCACCGCCCCTCCCGGCCATTGACTGTTTCCAGGCGCCAGGCACACACACTTTTGCATTCAAAGGTTTGTGGCGCTGCAATTGGCTACAAGCTTTTGAAGTGGGCATCGATCCAGCGCATGCCTCCTTTTTGCATCGATTTTTTAACGACGCATCCTTAGAAGACACCTACGGCAAACAATTTAGAGGCGCCAGTGCAGGCGAAATTGAGGGTGAGAAATGGCCCATGACCCGTGTGATGCGCGAGTTTGACAAACCCGATATTGCTTACACAGAAATGCCCTATGGCTTGCAACTCACCACACTCAGGCCGCTGAACGAGAAACTCACACATGTCAGAGTGACCAATGCCATGTTTCCCAACACCTTTGTGATTCC
>CAJCDH010000066.1 GCA_903961095.1 uncultured Burkholderiales bacterium
AAAGCCATGCCCCTCATTTTGATGGGCTTGGCTGTTTTGTTGTTTGGCATTATTTACATCTGGATCAACATGCCCACCTATCGCCCCCTCATGGTGAACATGAGCGAGGCCGATCAGCAAACAGCCATGGAAGCGTTGCGAACCAGCGAGTTCAAACCTGTCATGGACCCCACATCTGGTCAGATCACGGTTCCTGCCAACAAATACCACGAAGCTCGTATTTTCTTGGCTTCAAAGGGCATTCCCAAAACGGGCAACTTGGGCATGGAGTCACTCAAAGACCAATCGGCCATGACCACCAGCCAGTTCATGGAGCAAGTGCGCTACACCTCGGCCATGGAGCAAGAGTTGGCGCGCACCATCATGCAAATTGACACCATTCAGCAAGCCCGTGTGCATTTGGCCATGCCCAAGCAATCGGTCTTTGTGCGCGACCGCACACCACCCAAGGCATCGGTCATCATTACCCCTTATGCAGGCCGCTCGGTGTCGCAGAACCAGGTACAAGCCTTGGTTCACTTGGTGGCTTCTAGCGTGCCCCTCATGACGCCTGAAAACGTTGCCGTGGTAGACAACCAAGGCAAGCTCATTACCGATTCAAGCTCTGCTGCTTCATTGGGCTTGACCTCAGCACAGAGCACACACAAACAAAAAATAGAAGATGTGTATCGCCAGCGCGTGATGCAAATTTTGTCACCCATCGTGGGCGACAACAATGTGCGCTCGCAAGTGGACATGGCGCTTGACTTTACCCAAACAGAAGTCACCACAGAAGATTTTGACACCCGTGAAAAAGGCCCCCGAACACGCTCGGAAGCCTTGAGTGAAGACAAAAATGGCGCACAGGAAGCTGCAGGCATTCCAGGCACGCTGTCCAATACACCGCCACCAGCACCTTCTGTGACAACCAATTCTGCTGCGTCTACGCCTGCAGGCAATGGTGCAGGCACAACCAGCGCCACCTCACGCAGTACACGCAACTACGAACTAGACCGTTCTGTTCGCCATGTGAAAAATGCCACAGGCACCGTAGAGCGTATGAGTGTGGCTGTACTCATCAATGAGCGCGCCCCTACTGTGGGCCCCAAAAATGACAAGGGCGAACCCGGCGAGTCCAAGCCCAACCCCTACACTGAAGAAGAAATTACCCGCATGCAAGAGTTGGTGCGCGGCGTAGTGGGCTACAACGAAAAGCGTGGCGACGTAGTGACTGTGGTGCAAGCCAAGTTTGAGCCAGGAGTGGTTTACGACTTGAGCATTCCTTGGTACAAAGACGAGTCTTTGCAAACCTACATCAAGAGTGGTTTGTTGGGTCTAATGTTCTTGGCATTCTTGTTGCTGGTCATTCGTCCTGCTGTGCTGCGCATGTTGGGCTTGCTCAAAACGCCTGCCGAGTTGGAAGCCGAAGCAATTGCTGCAGCACTGGCTGCCGAGAAGGTTGCCATGGGCGATGGCGAGTTGTCACCTGAAGACATGAATGCCATCCAATTGGGTGAAGGCGAAACTTTGGAAGAAATCAAAGCCAAGCTCAAGCCCAAGAAATCAAGTATTTCTATGGAAATGTTGGACACTGCCAATACCTACGACGACAAGGTGGCTCTGGTGCGCATGATTGTGGCGGAAGACACATCGCGTGTGGCCAGTGTGCTCAAGAAAATGATCAAGTTAGCCTAAGGATTAACCATGGCCGAAAAAGAAATAAGCAAAAACCCAGCTGATATCGAAGCTGCAGAAAAACTGCGTGTCGAGATGTCCAATATCAGTGGTGCACAACGTGCTGCCGTATTGATGCTGCTACTGGGCGAACAACAAGCGTCTGAAATTATCAAGTTTTTGAATCCAGGCGAAGTGCAATCTTTGGGCGGCGCCATGGTGGCGGTGTCTGATGTATCGCAAGAAGCGGTGAACGAAATCTTGGACGATTTTGTATCCACCATCAAAAAGCAATCGAGCTTGGGCTTGGGCACCACCGACTATGTCGAAAAAGTGTTCAAGCGCGCTTTGGGCGACGACAAAGCAGCTTCAGTGTTGGGCCGCATCTTGCCAGGGCAAAGTACCAAAGGCCTCGAAATTTTGCAGTGGATGGATGCTCGCGCTATTGCCGACATGATCAAAACCGAGCACCCCCAGGTGACGGCCATTATTTTGTCAGTGCTAGACCACCAAGTGGCAGCCGACGTGCTGAATTTCTTACCCGACGAAACACGCCCAGAAATTATTCAGCGTGTGGCCAGCTTAGAAACTGTTCAGCCTTCTGCCATGCAAGAGCTTGAGTCCATCATGAAGTTGCAGTTCACCAACAACACCAGCTCCAAGTCCTCCAGCTTTGGCGGTATCAAGGCGGCGGCGCAAATCATGAACTCTACGAAGACCGCTTTGGAAGCGTCCATCATGAAAGGCTTGGAGAGCATCGACGCCGACTTGATGATGCGCATTCAAGACAATATGTTTACTTTCGAAAACCTCAGCGCCGTGGACAACAAAGGCATTCAGGTGCTCATGCGTGCGGTGGACAACAACCAGTTGATGATTGCCATGAAAGGCGCCAGCGAAGAAGTT
>CAJCDH010000067.1 GCA_903961095.1 uncultured Burkholderiales bacterium
AAAAACGCAAAGCGGAGGCCATGATCTGATGCTAGTTCTTGACCACGATCGCGCAGGTGGCTATTGGGGAGCGGTGTATGTGTTCACCGCTATCAAAGGCTTGCAAGTTGTCATTGACGGCCCTGTGGGCTGCGAGAACTTGCCTGTCACTTCGGTGTTGCATTACACCGATGCCCTGCCGCCTCATGAACTGCCCATCGTGGTCACAGGATTGGCCGAAGAACAGTTAGGCCGTGAAGGCACCGAAGGCGCCATGCGCCGTGCGCACGCCACACTCAACCCGAGCCTGCCCTCCGTGGTGGTGACCGGTTCCATTGCCGAAATGATTGGCGGTGGCGTGACGCCCGAAGGCACCAACCTGCAACGCTTTTTACCGCGCACCATCGACGAAGATCAGTGGCAATGCGCCAATCGCGCCATGTACTGGTTGTGGCAACAGTACGGCATGAAGCATGTGCCTAAGCGAGAGCGCAAAGAAGGCGAGCGTCCTCGCGTGAACATCATTGGCCCCAGCTACGGCACCTTCAACTGCCCAAGCGATTTGGCTGAAATACGCCGCTTGGTGCAAGGCATTGGCGCCGATGTCAACATGGTCTTCCCATTGGGATCACACCTGGCAGATGTGTCGCGTTTGGTTGAAGCCGATGTGAACATTTGCATGTACCGCGAGTTTGGTCGCATGCTGTGCGAAGCTTTAGAGCGACCCTACTTGCAAGCCCCTATTGGCTTGCACAGCACCACCAAATTCTTGCGCTCTTTGGGCGAATTGCTGGGCCTCGATCCAGAGCCCTTCATCGAAAGAGAAAAGCACAGCACCATCAAACCCATTTGGGATTTGTGGCGCTCTGTCACACAAGACTTTTTTGGCACCGCCAATTTTGGTGTGGTCGCCAACGAGACCTACACGCGCGGCATTCGCCATTTCTTAGAAGACGAGATGGGCCTGCCCTGCAACTTTGCCATCTCGCGCATCGCGGGTGCCAAAACAGACAACGCAGAAGTGCGCAAATTGGTCACGGAAAAAACACCGCTCATTTTGTACGGTAGCTACAACGAACGCATCTATTTGGCCGAGTGTGGTGGTGGCGGCATGATGAAAACCAGTTTCATTCCTGCCAGTTTCCCATTGCCCATTATTCGTCGGCATACGGGTACACCATTCATGGGCTATGCCGGCGCGACTTACATCATTCAAGAGTTTTGCAACGGCCTGTTTGATGCCCTGTTCCACATCCTGCCATTGGGTACCGAGATGGACAAGATCGAAGGCACCTTGGGTCGTTCTGCGCCCAACACCACTGTGCCCTGGGAGCCAGAAGCACAAGACAGATTGGAAGCTTTGCTGGAACAACAACCGGTGTTGGTTCGAATTTCAGCAGCCAAAAGAATGCGCGATCAAGCAGAGCGAGATGCACGGGAAACCGGCCGCTCTCATGTAGAGGCAGAAAGATTCACAGAATTGTTCGGTAAAGCGAATGAAGGAGCACATGCATGAAAGATGTGCGCTTGAATTCACTGAGCCGTCCAATCCTTCGGCCTGGCCGAGGGTCCACCTGTTGCGGTGTCAAAGCCACAACAGTTCAGCCTGTATCCGCAAGGGTGCAGGGAGTCGCCGAAAGGCATTTAGAAAGAGGCACAAACTATGACTGATGCAGCTAACCCTTCAGGGCTGTCAGACGAAGAAGCCCAAGAGTTTCACCAGTACTTCATTCAGGGCTACCTGTTGTGGGCTGTGGGAGCTTTCTTCGCCCACAGCTTGGTGTGGATCTGGCGTCCCTGGTTCTAAAAAAACCATTCAACGGAGGTACATATGACCCACCCGAACGATCGCACGACAACGGTTCAATCGCATGGCCATTTTGATGGTTATGGGGTTACTTATGTTTTGCTGTTTTTAGTGGTCATGGTTCTCGCCATAGCGGGGCAGTTGCTGGTTCTTGACTGGCGTAGCTGGCTCCCTGGGGCCGAGGGTTC
>CAJCDH010000068.1 GCA_903961095.1 uncultured Burkholderiales bacterium
CCAAGCCTATCAATTTGTGGAAACTGAAAATGCCCAAATTGGCTTTGTCGCCATGTCGCAAGTTTTCTCGGAAGGTAATTTGCTAAAAGGATCTGCCTGGATCGTGCCGCCACAGCTTTATTCACCGATTCAGCAAGATGCCATTTTGCTTTTGGCTGGGCAAAAAAATTCTGCAGCAATTGAACTCATGCGTTACTTGAAAACTGACAGAGCAAAGTCTGTGATGAGTACCTACGGCTACAGCCACCCAATTCAGTAGACAAATAGACAAATAAGCGCAAGCGACCCTACAATTCGCCCACAAAATTGACTCAGGCATATCATGAACAAAGACCTCATTGATGACACTCAAGCTCTGTTGGGCGGCCATGCAGATGCCAATGGCACGACACGTCGCTTTGCACTCAAAGCAGCTTTTGGCGTTGGCTACGCAGCAGCAGCCATGCCCATCATCGCTCAAACGGCTGTCAAAACACCCGTTGCAGGTTTGCTCGCTGGCGAAGTCACCATTGATGTCAATGGCTTCAAGATGCCCGCCTATCGCAGTGCACCAGCAGGCAAATCTGATCTGCCTGTGGTGCTTGTGATTTCGGAAATTTTTGGTGTGCACGAGTACATCGCCGATGTCACTCACCGTCTGGCACAAGCGGGCTACATGGCCATTGCCCCCGAACTTTTTGTGCGCCAAGGTGACCCCAGCGAATATGGCGAGATAGCCAAACTGCAATCAGAAATCATTGCCAAAGTGCCTGACGCACAAGTGATGGCCGATTTGGACGCCACCGTGGCCTGGGCTTCACGCAATGGCGGTAATGCTCAAAAATTGGCCATGACTGGCTTTTGTTGGGGTGGCCGCATCACTTGGCTGTATGCCGCGCATCAGCCACAACTCAAGGCAGGTGTGGCTTGGTACGGCCGCTTGGTCGGCAACATAACAGCGCAAACGCCAGCTCACCCCCTGGCGTTGGCCAGTCAACTCAAAGCCCCCGTGCTGGGCCTGTATGGCGCAGCCGATACTGGCATTCCCCTAGACACGGTTGAAAAAATGAAAGCCGCATTGGCACAAGGCCCTGGTGCTGCCAAGTCAAGCGAATTTGTGATTTACCCAGAAGCACCGCACGCTTTTCATGCCGACTACCGACCAAGCTATCGCAAAGCGGCTGCAGACGATGGCTGGCAAAGAATGCTAAATTGGTTCAAGAAGCAAGGGGCTGTTTAAAAAGCTTCTTTTTCTGCTTCTAGGTAAGCCAAGCTGACATATTTGCCAATATTGCCGTCAAAGCCTTGCATATTTTTGGCACGCTTTTGAACGCGCGGGTCTTTCAAGACCATGGCCTTGGCTTCTGCTTCAGATTTAGCATCTTTAACAGCTTGAAGACATGGCTCCCAAATGCCAGCCATAAATTCGCCATAAGTCTGAAGCAAATCTTTGGCAGGTTGTCCGTGCCCTGGCAGCCAGATTTGTTCACCAGCACTTTCTGTCAACGCTTTGTAGTATTTGAAAGTGCCCAAGTAAGAGCCGTCATCGATGTTAGCAATTCGATTGGCCATCGCTATATCACCAACACTGGTCACTCTGTCTTGTACCACTTGCACGCTCAAATCTGCATCGGTGTGAGCGCGCCCGTAATGGTGCATGACAAAGTCGAGATCGCCAAACTTTAATTTTTGTCCATGTGTGACAACTCGGTTTGGGGCCACTGTTTTAGTACCTACAGTAGATTGATTGGTCCAGCGCTCCATCAAGATGCGCCAAGTGTTGCCTTCCATGCCTTTGATGGTCTCAATGGTTTTGGCCAAAGCGTAAATTGGAAGCTGAATGCCGTACTCTTCAACAAAGGCATGGTTGCCTAGCCAATGATCACCATGGAAGTGACTATTGAAAACCGCAATGACGGGCAATGGCGTCACTTTCTTGATCATGCGAATGGCCATTTGGCCAATTTGCAAAGAGCTTCCTGAATCCAAAATCACCACGCCTGCCGCAGTGACGACAAATGAGACGTTGGACATCATGCCGCGGTTCTCTTGTGTTGGAAAACCATCGGGTGCAAAGATCATCCAAACGTGCTTGGACACTTGTATGGGCGGTATGTCTTTGACAGGAGGACCCATCACAAAGTCTTTTGCATCTGCGGCAAAAGTCTGCAGTTCAGGCCACATGCCAATTGCACCTAAGCCAATGGCGCTTGCTCCTAAAAAAGAGCGACGCCTGAGTGTGGCTTGCACCATCGGTCTGAATTGAGCTTGAGGCATTAAGCTAGCTCTCGATTAGACGACGTAACCAGCGTTGGGCAAACCACCTGTAATTTTGGGGGCGTTTAATTGGCGTGGCTTGATTCGGCCATTGGGCTGTGTTTTGAGCCATTGCTCAACCACTTCCCAAACTTGCTTGTTGCCTTGCGTGCGAGCTTCTTCGGCCACAGGCGCCCAGCCAGCCACTTTGTACTTCTTGCCAGCTTCAATGAGCTTGCCGTTCAAACGCATTTCTTCAATGCGCTTGCCCATGGTTGCGGTGGGGTTACATTGGTATTGCAAGCCGCCCACGCGCACCATGTCGCCACCTTGTTGGTAGTAGGGGTCTGGGTTGAACAGATTGTCGCAAACGTCTTCCAGCACTGTTTTGATGGTCTCGCCGGTCATCTCTGTGACGGTGGCGTAGGAGTAGGTGGTGGCCGTCATGTCCAGCAACCATTCACGGGTGATGGCCTGACCTGGCAAGAGGGTGGTGCCCCAGCGAAAGCCTGGCGAGAAGGCAATCTCTGCGCCTTGAACATCCATCAAGGCATCGACCAGCAACTGGTCGCCTGTGCCATTGAAGTTGCCACGGCGATACAACAAACCTTCGGAAATACCCAGTTTTTCATTCAGCTTACTTTCGTAAGGTGCGCGAATTTTGCTGATGAGGGCCTCCATCTCTTTGTCGGCAGGCAGCATGTTGGAGAAGACGGGCAACAACTTGTAGCGGAAATCGGTCACGCGCTTTTCTTTGACTTCAAAATCGAGCACACCCAAAAACTTGCCATTAGAGCCAGCGTTGGTGACGATGGTTTTACCACCCTTGTTGCTGACCAAGGTTGCAACAGGCATACCGTCGTGCGTGTGGCCGCCCATGATGGCATCAATGCCCGTGACACGGCTGGCCATTTTGAGGTCGACGTCCATGCCGTTGTGGCTGAGCACCACTACCACTTGCGCACCCTTGGCTCTCGCTTCATTCACCATGGTTTGCATGTTTTCGTCTTGAATGCCAAAGGCCCAGTCAGCCATCATGTAGCGCGGATTGGCAATGGGCGTGTAGGGAAATGCTTGGCCAATGATGGCGCAGGGCACACCATTCATTTCTCTAATGACATAGGGTTTGAATACGGGATCTCCAAAGTCTTGTGTTTTGATATTTTGGGCAACAAAATCTACTTTGCCTGCAAAATCTTTTTCAACAATTTCCTTGACGCGATCCATGCCCAATGTGAATTCCCAATGACCTGTCATAACCTCGACGCCCAACAATTTGCATGCATCTACCATGTCTTGGCCGTTGGTCCATAAGCAGGTGCCAGAGCCTTGCCAAGTGTCGCCGCCGTCTAGCAAGATAGACCCTGGGCGGCTTGCTCTCATTCGTTTGACCAATGTGGCCAAGTGAGCAAAGCCACCAACCTTGCCGTATCGAGCTGCTGCTTTTTCGTAGTCGAGAAAGGTCAGGGCGTGAGCTTCTGCAGTGCCTGGTCGAATGTTGGCAAACTTGAGTAAATGTTCGCCCACCAAATGTGGCAAGTTGCCCTTCATGCTGCCGAGCCCTAAATTAATACTGGGCTCGCGAAAGTAAATAGGTTTGAGCTGCGCATGGCAATCGGTCATGTGCAAGAAAGAAACATTGCCAAATTTGGGTATGTCATAGAGGCCATTTGCGGCTGTGGCAGCATCTGCATTGGCGTAGGTGCCCATGCTGAGCCCCGCCATGGTGCCTGCACCCATGATTTGCATAAATTCACGTTTAGAGAGGTTCATAGTTTTGCATTGACTAATATATAGGGGTCAAAAAAACCCGGTAGTACCGGGTTTTGCTCATCGCGTTATTTGTTAACTGGTGAGTTTGGATCAAGCAGCAAGCCCACCACATGGCGTACTTGCGCTTCAGTCAATATGCCGCCGTGTCCTGCCCGAGGCATGTTGGAGCAGGCGTTGTAGGCCTTGGCATTCCAAATCTTGCCCCAGGTGTATTCGACAATGGGCTTGGACGCGGCACTGTTGGGGTCGGTCACGCCGCGAATTTTGCCGTAGTTGTGAAGGCTAGGGCCAATGGAGCCGTAAGAGATTTCTTTCTCATCAATCTTATGGCAGTTGTAGCAATTGCCGCCATTGACGGTGGTATCAGTGTCTGTGAAGGTGAGACCCCGCCCGTTTTGCGCGATCTTCTCGCCTTCTTTCCAATCGCCAATGAACTTGCCATCAGAAGGCCACTTAATGGCTTTCATGTTGATCTCTTCAATGAGCTTGGCTGTTTTTTCATCCAAGGGCTTACCGAGTGCATCGGCCTCACTGCAGGCTTTGTTGGTTTCATCGGTGTTGATCAGGGTACTGGCTTTGACGATGCCCTGATCGCGAAAGGAAGCCTTCACAATTTGCTGAGTGAGTGTATTTAGCTCAGCCACAGTGGGGCCGGTAGCACAGCCTAGCGTTACAAGAGAGGCCGCGGTGGCCGCTAAAAAAACACGAAGTGTTGGAGTAATTTTTTTCATTGCAATATTTACGTTTAACGCTTAATGGCTGGTGCAATAGAGACTGAACCCTGAGAGTTGACTCCCAAGTAAACACCCAAGGCGATGGTGGCATCACTGGCAAAGCCAGGGAAGGGAAAGCGCTGCTGGCGGTAGCAATCGTTGAGGCGTTGTTGCATGCCCCACATTTGGCCATTTGAAACTCGGTAGGCTGGCCAGGCTGCTACGCCAATGCCATCCCCTGCATTCTTGGTGAGATTGGGCAAATCTTGCAGACGAATGCGTTTGCCATCTTCAGCGTGGCAAGAGGCGCAAGCAAAATCGTGAGGTCCGCCGCGCTGGAAAAACAGACGTTTGCCAACTTCATAAAAAGTTTTTTCTGCTTGATTGGCTTGCGACAAATTGAACTTCATGCCTTTGGATTCTGCAGCCAGCCATGTGGCCAGTGCCGTCATGTTCACTTGCTCGCCGCGCCCAAAGGGCGTGTTGGCAATTTCAGCAGCGTTGAAGCCTTGAAGTGTTTCCATGCAAGTAAGAAGCCTTGATTCCATGTCTTGAACACGGCCGGTATCGGCAAAATATTTGGGTAGCTCTACAAATACACCTTTGTAAACACCTGGCCCTTTACCTAAATCGCACTTTTCAAGTGAAGCATTTTTAGGCCCGCGTTTTTGTTTCCAAAGACCTTCGCCTTTGGCTTCAAACAAGTCGGCTGGGTTGCCGTCTTGCAGCATAGCGCGGTATTCATCAATGCCTTGGCTGGCTGTTTTTTGAGCCAGGCTGCTTAGGCTGAGGCTTGTCAAACCCACCGCCAATAAAACGGAAATCATATGCTTCATGGTCACCTCAATGTGTCAACGACTAAAACTGAAAAAGGGTGAAAATTTAGCTTCACCCTTATTTTCCACTTGCTTCCTTAAGACACAGTGGCCTCGTCTGTGCGGGTATCACCCTTATTGTCTTTCCAAGTGATCGCAATTTTGTCGCCAGCTTTTGCGCCTTTGACTGCAAATTGCAAGAATGGATTTTTAGACACACCAGGGCCCCATTCAGCAGACAACACGGGTTTGCCATTGTGGGTGGCTGTCACTTCTTGAATGAACCATGCCGGTACAGTTTTGCCAGCGGCGTCTTTTCGCTGACCTGTTTCCATTTCATGACTCATCAAGACACGAACAGTTGCTTTGTCGCCAGCGGCTTGGGCGCGAATGCGCATTGGATCTGCCATTTTTTCTCTCCTGAATATGTGTGAATGAACTCAATGATGAAGGGCTTAACCGCCGCAACCACCCAAAGTTACCTTGACTTCTTTTTTGGCAAATAAAGCCTTACCGTCTGCCATGATGGCAACAGCGTAAACGTCTGATGACTGGCCCATTTTGGCGCGTGTAGAAAAGTTGGTATCCACAGCATCGGTCACGTGGAACATGGCGATCAAAGCAGATGGGTTCTTTTCAACCAAGACCAACATTTGCTTGACGCCGGGTAGATTGGTGCTAGCACCCAAAGGCACGACGGCACCGTTTTCGGCAATGTCTGGCCCAATGACTGTGACATCTTTGCTTTCAGTAATCGTGCCACCACCGTAAGCCTTGATCGCATCTTGTACTGACTTGGCATCAAAGCCAACTTTATTGAATGCGGCGTGGGCAAACTGTGGGAAACCTGCTGAGGCCAGCAAGCCTGCGACCACCATGCTTTGTTTGATTGTCTCGCGACGTGTTTGCATCTGAATTCTCCTTGTGAATAAGTTGATGCTATTGAAATCTAAGTCAAAGTCAATCCATAAATGCCTGATTAACTTTGCGTTAGTTTGAGTTATTTGGTTGCTCCGTTGGCTAGCCAGTTGGCAATTATCTTCGTATCTGCCTCACTGATGTTTTGGGCTGGCATAGGGATGGCTCCCCATACACCTGAGCCGCCTGCTTTGATTTTGCCAGCAAGGTAGTCCACTTTACCTGGATGCTTTTTAGCAATTTCTGTGAAGCCAGGTCCTACAATTTTCTTGTCCATGCCGTGACATGCCGTACAGACGTTTTTGCTCAAAAGAGCTAAGACTGCTTTATTGTCAGATTTGCTGTCAACAGACTTCGTTGCAGGCGGCGTGTTTGCTGAAGATGCAATTGTTGGATTTGATGGGCTCTTACTTCCCTCTGGCTTTGAGGTGTCGGCACCTTTTTGTTGTCCCACGATTCGATTTTGCTCACTCAGATTGCCATGCGCATTTCGCGCAAATTCCGGTAAGAATGAAGCTACTTTAGGTTCGGGCACGCAGTCTTTCATGCAAATCACATTTTGCGTATCGGGTTTAGGTGAGTTGCCAAACTCTTTGCCCGGCCACATTGCGTGAGCAGTGGTCATGCCGTTACGGTTTGGCATGCGCTTTTGAACTTCTGCAATATTTTTGTCGGACAATACAAAGTTGTCAGGTACGATGCCCGCCATATTCAGCATGAAGCCTGTCACAGCGTAAACCTCTTCAGTCGTCAGTGTTTTGGGATTGGTCCATGGCATTGCGCGATTGATGTAGTCCCACAGTGTAGAAAGCGTAGCAACTTTCATGATGGTGGTGCGTCCTGGATAGTCTGCACGCGTCAGGTTGGCAACTCTGCCAGTCTTGATGTCTTCTGCAGTGGTGCCGCCAATAAGGGGGCTGAACACTTCGTTTGACTCTCCAAAAATGCCGTGGCACTGTGCACACTTGGCTTCCCAAACATCTTGGCCTTTTGCGACTGAGCCAGAACCAGGCGGTAGACCTTTAAAGTCGGGGCGAACATCAATATCCCAAGCTGCAATTTCTTTGGGTGTTGCATCACGACCGACACCAGGGTATTTGGTACTTTGTGAAAACGCAGAAATGCTTGAGATGCACAGTACGATGGCGAGGGCGATCTTAGGAAACTTGAACATTTTTCACCTCGCCATTTTCTTGTACCAACCATGATTGAATGGCATTGTTGTGATAAATGGATCGTGTGCCCCGCACATCACGCAACTGCTTGTACATAGGTTGTACATAACCTGTTTCGTCTTGGGCACGACTTTGAATGATGGCTGGTTTGCCATCCCAAATCCAATCTAAGTTGAACCGCGTCAAGGCTTTGGAAAGCACTGGCGTTTCGAGGCGCGCTTGGCGCCAGTTGCGGCCACCATCGGTCGACACGTCGACCCGTTTGATCTTGCCCTTGCCCGACCAAGCCAAGCCGGTGATGTTGTAAAAACCTTTGTCCAAGAGTACCTGTCCGCCAGAAGGGGTGGTGACCACGCTCTTGCACTCTTGAATGTTGGTGTATTGACGATGTAACCCACTCGGTTGCAAATCCATGTAGTGAATGGCTTCGTCTTTGGCTGCGTAGGGTTGATCTCCCACTTCGATACGACGCAGGTACTTGACCCAACTAACCCCTTGAACACCCGGCACAACCAATCGCAAGGGGTAGCCATTTTCTGGCCGTAGCATCTCGCCATTTTGACCATAGGCAACGAGAACCTCGCCAGAAGTGATGAGACTCATGGGAATGGTTCGGGTCATCGAGGATCCGTCGCCTCCCTCTGCCAAAACAAATTTGCCTTTTTTCAAATCCGCCCCGGCCAATTCAAGCAGGGTGATGAGTGGGACGCCTGTAAATTCACTGCATGACAACATGCCGTGCGTGTATTGCACGGTAGGCACAGCCACATTACCCCAATCAACCGCCGTGTTGGCACCGCATTCAATGAAGTGAAAGCGTGAGACAGAAGGCAAACGCATCATTTCGTCCATGGTGAAAACTTTGGCGTTTTTCACCATGCCGTTGATCATGAATCGGTGTTTAGACGGGTCGATGTCCCACCATCCTTGGTGGTGACGCTCAAAGTGCAGGCCACTGGGTGTCACGATGCCAAACAAGGACTGCAAGGGTGCAAATGACACCGATGCTTGAGTTGTTTGAGTCAGGCCAGGACTTTGGCGACGTTGCAAATTGCCTTCATATTTGGAGGGCTTGCCATAGCCCTCGGTGGCTACGCCTTGACCTAAGCCTGTTGCGTGCTCAGGCAGATTTAAAATATTGGGATCGCCACCTTCTTTGGGAATTGGATTGCCTTGAGCCCATGAAGCAGGTGCAGAGACTGCTGCAACGCTGGCAGCTGTTGCTGTAGAAGCAGCCGCAAAGGCACGGCGGATAAAGTCACGACGACCTTGTTTGCCTTCAGTAAAAACCGTTTTGACATCAGACGGTGTGAGGAAGTTTTCAGGGGCTTTGATCACCCTTCCTGACGCATTGAGTTGTTCGTTCACCATATCTCCTTGTTGAGCCCTCAACAGCTTTTTATAATTAGCAATTACTAATATAAGTGTACGCTAATTTATTGCTCATAATTTTTTGACACTCAACTGAATTCAAAATTACAAAAAAAAGCTTGGATTGTCATTTTTTTGAAGATCATCAACAAAAATGACTGTTTTGGGTATCCTTATATACCCTAGGGGGTAATTGGGATGTGGGTCCCATTTTACTTAAATTTGTAATGATCACGGTTTAGCACAGCGGCCACAGCAGTGACTTCTTCTGGGAAAAAGCCAAGATTAAGCTCTGTGTTGCATTGCTCAACCATGCCCCTGAGAAAGCCCGGTGAATTGATTCGGCCTTGGGGCTTGTAAATTGAGTTGCCATCACCGCCCACACGTTTCTGATGACATGAATCACAATTTTTCTCGGCAATGAGTTGTACGCCCAATTTCAAGTCAGCATCTTTGAACAGCGCGGGTTGTGCCAATACAGTGCTTCCAAGCATCACGCTTGCCAGCAAGCAAAGGGCTCTGAAGTTCAAGAGCTTAGAAGTTGTCATTATTTGGCGCCAGCCAAAATCCAAGTGGCCAAAGTTGTTGCATCTGCATCGGACAGCGCTGCTTGGGCAGGCATGGGTACTGGACCCCATTTGCCAGAGCCGCCAGCCTTGATGCTCTTTGCCAAGTTGGCTGCAGCGTCTTTTTGGCCCGCATACTTTTTGGCAATTTCTTGGTACGCCGGTCCAACCAGCTTTTTTTCAACATTGTGGCAAGCCGTGCATGTGTTCTTTTTGGCCAAGTCCATATTGGCCCAAGCAGGTACAGAGAGGAGGGCAGCTAAAGCTAATGCGCTTGATTTAATGTTCATGGTGACTTCTAAAAATGGAATATATTAATGGACGCTAATTTAACCTAAATCGAGCATGATTCAGATTGATAGTGTCAGTAAAATTGCTAGGTAATTTCCCCGATGATCGGGGTGTATGGAAGCTTCTGAAATTTCAATCTCGCAAGATTTTTTTTGCTTTTGCAATTCTTTCTGCGAGGTATGAGCCATAAAAATCTGGCAAGTAGCCGCCTTCCATTCGATCTACCAATTCTTGTCCATTGGGACCCAAGAAAATAAGCGTGGGTGCAACACTGACACGCCATTGTTTGACCAATTGATCGTGAGTTTGCATCTGACCAGACAAGCCCTTCACGGGCCTGTCACTTTTCATATCCACTTGAACAATGGGGAACCCTTGCTTTTGCATGGGCCCCAAGTAGCTCTCGCGCGCCATTTTGCAATATGCGCATCCGGCCAAGCTCACCATCACGATCAGGGGCTCTTTGTTTTTGGAAGCTTTGTCTAGTTCGTCGGGTAAGGATTGCGCGGATGGCAGTTGGACTGAGGCCGCAAAAGCATTGAATGGTTTAAAAACCATGCCAGCAAAGAGGCTTATCACCAAGCATGTCCTGCGCTTAAGCAAAGGCTTTGGGGATGAGAAATTGGTGGACATGACTGATGGGCTTAAAAAAGGAGACAATCTAAGGCTGTACAAAATTTGCTGATGCAGACCACAGGCCTCATGGTGAGCGCATTGCCCAGAGTCTATATCAGCCCTAAGTGAATTATTGGGGAACTTTGTGAACATCGCAAGTCTGCTGGAAACCTATGGTGATCATTGGGTACTGGCCATGGGGGGCGCTCTGATTGGCCTGTTGTTTGGCTTCAGTGCCCAACGCTCAAAATTTTGCGCGCGTGCAGCAGTCATCGAGTGTTGCGAAGGAGAATGGCGCCAGCGTTTTGCCGGTTGGATGTTGGCATTTGCCTGTGCGGTGCTCGTTGTTCAAATGGCCATCAGTGTAGATTTTCTAAAGCCAGATACATCGCGTCACTTGGGGTCTCAAGGCAGTATCTCTGGTTCTGTTCTCGGCGGTTTGATGTTTGGTGTTGGCATGATCATGACGCGCGGTTGTGCCAGTCGTTTGATCATTCTCTCAGCCAATGGCAACTTAAGAGCTTGGATTTCTGGGCTGGTCTTTGCCGTGACGGTTCAAGCTACCATTTCAGGAACACTGGCACCAGTTCGTCAAACCATCGCCAATTGGTGGCTCATTGATGGGGGGCCCGAACGCAATATTTTAAATTTCCTTGGTTTGTCGTCTTGGTTTGGGGTCTTGATTGGATTTTGCTTTTTGGGCATTGCTGTGTGGCGCTTCAGGGCAACCGCTGGCGAGTTCAAACCTTTTGTTTTTGGTAATGTCTTTGTGGGTGTGGCCATTGCATCGGGGTGGTTGTTCACGCAGTGGGTTGCAAGCGCGTCGTTTGAGCCCATTTCAGTTCAAGGACTTTCATTTAGCGGCCCTTCAGCTGAATGGCTTACTCGCGTTTTGTACACGGATATTGCACCCAAATTTGCATTTGATGCTGGCTTGCTTCCTAGTGTTTTTATAGGTTCACTCATTGCGGCTGTTTTATTTGGCGAATTCAAATTTGAAGGATTTCAAACTGAAAACAAATTGGGCCACTATCTCAGCGGTGCAATCTTGATGGGTTTTGGTGCTGTGTTGGCTGGTGGTTGCACCGTGGGAGCCGGCATGTCGGGCGGAGTCGTTTTTTCAAATACCGCTTGGTTGACCCTTGTGTCAATCATTGCCGGTGCTGCCATGACATACAAATTCTTGAAGTCGATAGGCGCACCGACCTAAAGTCAAATTGCTTTTGGCAGCTTAACTTTTGACGCAAGTCAATTCCCAATTTTCTTCCGCTGATAAGCTTCACATTTGAAATCACTCATGTGAAAAGAGTTGGTAGTGGGCATTGAACTCAGTGAAATTTTGGAGATTTATGGTGAGGGCAAATTTCTAGCCCTTGGCGGTGCTGCCATTGGATTGCTATTTGGTTTCTTTGCACAGCGTTCAAAATTTTGTTTGCGAGCAGCCGTCATTGATTTTTGGCATGGCCATTTCAAAGACAAACTTTCCATTTGGTTATTGGCATTTTCTGCCGCTGTCATAGGCACGCAAGCCTTAGCTTTATGGGGTGGCTTAGACACAAATAACGCTCGTCAAATTTCAGCAAAGGGTAGTCTCTCAGGGGCCCTGATCGGAGGATTGATATTTGGTATGGGCATGATCCTCACGCGAGGTTGCGCCAGTCGTTTGCTTATTCTTTCAGCCAATGGCAATTTGCGTGCATTGTTGTCGGGTTTGATTTTTGCCGTTGTAGCGCAATCTAGTTTGTCTGGTGCACTGATGCCCGCTAGAGTTGCCATTAGCGAATGGTCAACACTTGATGGGGGCCCTGGCCGCGATCTTCTTGCCTTGTTAGGTGCAGGCCATGTCACTGGCTTCTTCTTGGGAGTCATATGGTTTTTGATTGCCATTTACTTTGTCAGTCGCAGCACCTCAAAGCCCCTTGGTTTGTGGATTGGCGGAATAGGTACAGGTCTTTCGGTTGCAGCGGCTTGGGGTTTTACGCAGTGGGTTGCACGCAATTCG